>CAUJJQ010000209.1 GCA_963205285.1 Pseudomonadota bacterium
CGATAATCGTCACATTGGCCTGCCCACCGCCTTCGCACATGGTCTGTAGGCCATAGCGACCCCCGGTGCGTTCCAGCGTGTGGAGCATCGTCGTCATCAGCCGCGCGCCGGTCGCACCCAGCGGATGGCCGAGCGCAATGGCACCGCCCGCGACATTCACCTTGTCATGCGGGATGCCGAGTTCGGCCATCCATGCCATCGGCACGCTGGCAAAGGCTTCGTTACATTCAAAAATATCGATATCCTCAATCCGCATCCCAGCCTTCTGCAGCGCATATTGCGTGGCGGGGATGGGTGCGGTGAGCATCCATACCGGGTCATCGGCGCGCACCGAAATATGGTGAACCCGGGCGCGGGGGATAAGCCCATGTTCCTTGACCGCCGTTTCCGACGCGATGAGGAGCGCCGCTGCCCCGTCGCAATTCTGGCTGGCAACCCCGGCGGTGATGACCCCTCCGTCCTGCACCGTTTTGAGTGCGGCCAGCCCCTCCAGCGTTGTGCTGGCGCGGATCGTTTCATCGCGGCTGAGTTCGCCGAGCGGTACCACTTCCTTGTCGAACCAGCCTGCCTGCCAAGCGGCTTCGGCGCGCTGGTGGCTAGCGAGGGCAAATTCCTCCATCGCTGCGCGGCTGATCTGCCATTTTTGCGCGATCATTTCTGCTGAGTTGATCTGGTTGAGTTGGCCCGCGCCATAGCGCGCCACCCAACCCGCCGCACCGGTGAAGGGGTCGTCAAAACCATAGGGCTGACCTGCGTACATGGCGGCGGAAATGGGGATGGCGTTCATCGCCTGACTGCCACCGGCAACGACCAGATGCTGCGTGCCCGACATAACCGCCTGTGCGGCAAAATGCACCGCCTGCTGACTGGAACCGCACTGTCGGTCGATGGTTGTTCCGGGCACATGCTGGGGCAGACCGGCGACCAGCCAGACGGTGCGGCCAATGTCGCCCGCCTGTGGCCCGATGGTGTCACAGCAACCCCAGATGACATCATCGACCGCGCCCGCATCTATGCCGGTGCGTTCGATAAGCGCCCTGATCGGCGCGGCCCCCAGATCAGCCGGGTGCATCGCGGCAAGGCTGCCCTTTTTGCGACCGATTGGGGTGCGCACCGCATCGATGATATAGGCTTGGTTCATAAATCCTCAGGCAAAGCTGGCGGCGGCACCGATGGGGTGATTGCGCCCCAATATGGCACTGTCGACCCGGTTGTAGTGAAAGGCGCGCGACCCCCAATATCCCTGCAACGCCCATGCGCGCTTCATCCAGAAATGGAGGTCAACCTCATAAGTATAGCCCATTGCGCCATGTACCTGATGCGCGGTTTCGGCGGTCAATATCGCCGCATCACCCGCCGCCAACTTGGCATGGCTGACATGGACGGCTGAGCTTGCCAGCCCATCGGCAAGCGCGCAGGCCGCACGCCACAGCACCGGACGGGCAAATTCAATCGCCACCGCGCAATTGGCCAATTGATGCTTGATGGCTTGGAACGCGCCGATCGGTTGGCCGAATTGCTGGCGAACCTTGGCATACTCGACCGCCTGGCTCTGCATCGCCTCGGCCACGCCGACCAGTTGCGCGGCAGCCATCAGCGCACCAAGGTTGAGGAGGTGGGGATCATCCGACGCGTCATCCAACGCATCCGCCCCCGGGGCCTGAAGCGCGCGTAGCGGATCAACCGACTGCATCGCGATGCCACCGCCGCCAACGACATATGGGTTGATGCGATGCGCCAGCGGCACGCGCACCGCACCTGTCGCATAGATACCCAGCGATGCCCCTTCGCCCTTGGCCAGTATATGGGGGACGCTGACGAAGGCGACATCGACCAATGGTTCGGCGACGCAGGCGCGGCCACATTCAACCGCAATCAGCGCGGCCTCGGGCAATGACCTGCCCAATCCGCCATCCGATTCGGGGATGAGCAGCGCGGTCAGCCCCATATCGATCAGCCCCTGCCATATCGCATCGTCGTGCGCGCCATCGGCATCGAGCCGCCGCAGCACCTCCACCCCATGGGTGTCGGCCAGATAATCGCGCACGCTCGATGCGAGCAGCAGGCTGTCCTCGGAAAAATGAAAGTCCATCAGCCCGCTCCCACCCGTGGCAGGCCGAGCAGCCGTTCGGCGGTGATATTGCGCTGCACTTCGTTCGAACCGGCGTAAATCGGCCCGGAGTGCGCAAAAATATATCCCTCCAACCATTGGTTGACGCTGCCATTGTCAAATTTTTTGAGCTCGGCATAAGCGCCGAGCAATTGCATCGCGGTGCGGTGCATGTCGCGGTCAAGTTCGGACCAGAAAATCTTGTTGAGGCTCGCCTCCGCGCCAATCTTGCCGCCCGCCATTATTTTGGCCGCAACCATATAAGTGTTGTAGCAATATGCCTGCGCGCGCATCCACGCGCTCACCACTGCTTCGCGCGCGGCGGGCGATGCCGCATCTTCATGCTGGCGATACAGGTCGACCAGACGTTTCGCGGTTGCCTGAAAGCGGCCGGGCGAACGCAGCATCAGCCCGCGTTCAAACCCCGCAGTTGCCATGGCGACATTCCAGCCCTGACCTTCCCCGGCCAGACAATTTTCCACCGGCACCCGAACATCGTCGAAAAACAGTTCCGCAAAGCCGGTTTCGCCATGGAGCTGGCGGATCGGCCGACGTGTGATGCCCGGCGTGTTGTGGTCGAACAGGACAAAGCTCAACCCCTTGTGGCGGCTGCTGTCGGGGTCGGTGCGGAAAATGCCGAAACCCCACTCGGCAGAGGCGGCGCGACTGCT
>CAUJJQ010000210.1 GCA_963205285.1 Pseudomonadota bacterium
AGCGCCGGGGTAATCGCGGCGAGCGCGGGCAATCATGCCCAGGGTTTGGCCTATCATGGCGCAAGATTGGGTGTGCCGGTCACCATCGTCATGCCCAAGACGACACCGATGGTGAAGGTGCAGCAGACAGAGGCGCATGGCGCCGAAATAATCCTCCACGGCGAAAAATTTGACGATGCCTATGCCCATGCCCGTCAGTTGGAGGGGGAACGCGGGCTCATCTTTGTCCATCCGTTTGACGACCCGCGCATCGCGGCGGGGCAGGGGACGGTGGCGCTCGAAATGCTCGAAGATGCGCCCGAAATTGACACACTCATCATCCCCATCGGCGGTGGCGGGCTGTTTTCGGGGATGGCGACTGCGGCGCGCGCTTTGCGCCCAGACATTCGCCTGATCGGCGTGCAGGCCGAACTTTACCCGTCGATGTATGCCGAACTCAACCATGTCGATATGGTGTGTGAGGGGGATACGCTGGCCGAAGGGATTGCGGTCAAACAGCCAGGCGACATGACGCGCGCCATTGTCGCAGCCCATGCGGATGAGATTTTGCTGGTCGGCGAACGTCACCTTGAACGCGCGGTGTCGCTGATGCTGCAAATCGAAAAAACGGTTGTCGAGGGGGCGGGCGCGGCGGGGCTGGCCGCAATGCTGGCGCATGCCGAAAAATTCACCGGCCGCAATGTTGGTTTGGTGCTGACCGGCGGCAACATCGACCCGCGTCTGCTCGCCAATGTCCTGTTGCGCGATTTGGCTCGCGCCGGGCGGCTGGCACGGCTGCGCGTGCGGTTGCAGGACAGGCCGGGCGCATTGTTCAACGTGATGCGGGTGTTCAATGATCAGCGCGTCAACATCGTTGAGATTTACCATCAGCGTATTTTCACCACGCTGCCCGCCAAGGGTTTGATCACCGAAATTGAGTGCGAGACGCGCGACCGTGAACATCTCGACGCGCTGATGGCGGCGCTCAGAGTGGCCGGATATCAGGTGAATCTGGTCGAACTGGCCTGATATTTACTGTCTCGTTCTGAATCATCTGTCCCGATGTGAATCACCCTCGCCCGTTTGCGGATGGTAAATGGGCTTTTGGCGAATCGCGATGCTTGGCATATCGTCGCCCACAGCAATATCGCGCCACGGGGGCAGGGCGCGATTAAGAGGGATTGGGACAGAAGGTGACAGCGCCATTTCGCTTTCCGCGTTTTTTTGTGACCAGCCCCGCGCCGTGCCCTTATTTGCCGGGGCGGCAGGAGCGTAAGGTTTTTACCGAGCTGGCCGGCGGCAATGCGGTTGATCTGAACGATGCGCTGGGCCGTATCGGTTTTCGTCGCAGCCAGAATGTCGCCTATCGCCCATCCTGTCAGGGGTGCAGCGCATGCATATCGGTTCGCGTCCGCACCGACGATTTCGCGCCAACCAGCAGCCAGAAACGCAGTCTGAAGGCGCATGGCGACTTGGTCGTCGAAGCGCGCGAACCATGGGCGACGCAGGAACAATATGATTTGCTGGCGCGTTATCTCGCCCATCGCCACCCTGACGGCGGCATGGCGGATATGAGCGAGGATGATTTCGCCGCGATGGTCGAACAATCGCCGGTCGAAACCTGCATGGTCGAATATCGTGAACCGTCGGTGGCGGGTAAACCGGGCCGTCTGGTCGGCGTATGTCTGACCGACCGGCAGGCGGATGGCCTGTCGATGGTATATAGTTTTTTCGAACCGGATTGCGCCGAACGGCGCGGGCTGGGTACCTACATCATCCTTGATCATATCACCCGCACCGCGCGCGCGGGCCTGCCCTATGTCTATTTGGGCTATTGGATCGAAGGGTCGCCGCGCATGGCCTATAAGACGCGTTTTCGGCCGATTGAGCGGCTTGGCCCCAATGGCTGGCATGAAATGGACGACAGCGAATTGGCCAATGTGGGTTCACCGATTACCGCGTGATAAAATTGCCATTCAAAAATGCGGTCAATATGCGTGTCGGCGGTTGACGGCGGGGCGCAATCGGGGCCATAGCTGAACCCATAAAATAATAAGGTCGCTCAAAAATCTACGCAACCGGTTTTGCCGGACGTGGGGGCAATGGGGGGGCGATGAGCGAACCGTTCGACATCATCATTGTCGGTTCCGGGCCAGCTGGGCTGAGCGCGGCTGGGCGCGCGGCGGCGCGTGGGCTTTCCTATATCCTGCTCGAAAAAACCGACCATTTGTCGGACACGATATTCAAATATCAAAAGGGCAAGCATATCATGGCGACGCCTGTGCAGCTCGAACTGCGCAGCGATGTCGGCTTTGACGCGGGAAAACGCGAAGCGATATTGGGCGAGTGGGATAATGCCGGCGCGGCGCTCAATGTCGCCTATAAGGCAGATGTGTCCGCGATTACCGGTGAAAAGGATGGTTTCACCGTCGCCGCCGCCGATGGCAGAACATGGACAGGGCGGCATGTCATTCTCGCCATCGGGACACAGGGCAACCCCAACCGGCTGGCCGTTCCGGGTGCCGATTTGCCGCATATTCAATATACGCTGGATGATCCGGGCGAATATATTGACGAACATATTACGGTCGTGGGCGGTGGGGATGCCGGAATAGAAAATGCCCTGGGCCTCGCGCAGGATGAAGTGCAGGGCAATATCGTTACCATTTTGAACCGCGATGCCGGTTTCATTCGCGCGAAAGGCCCCAATGTCGCGGCGCTGATGGAATTGGCGGGGCGTGGGCGCATCACCCCCAAGACCGAAACATCCCCCGCCAAGGTCGAAGAAGGCTGGATAACGCTCAACACCCGCGATGGGGAGGAGCGGATTCGCTGCGACCGGATTATCGCGCGGCTGGGTTCCGCGCCGCCACGCAAATTTGTCGAAAGCTGCGGCATAGAATTTACCGGCCCCGACCGCGAAGCATTCCCCCGGCTGACGCCCACTTTTGAAACTACGGCACCGGGCATCTTTGTCATTGGCGCGCTCGCCGGATATCCGCTGATCAAGCATTGCATGAATCAGGGGCATGATGTTGTCGAATTTATCGCCGGCAATACCGACCTGAAACCGGTCGATGAAAAGCTGCTGAGCCAAAAATTTGCCGGACTGCCCGGCGGGCGCTCGGTCGATGAATGGCTCGATTTTCTGGGCAGCCGGGTGGCGATTTTTGCCGATGTATCGCCGCTCCAGCTACGTGAGTTCATGCTCGATTCCGAAACCCGCGCCTATCGCGCAGGCGAAGTTGTTTTCGAACGCAATGAACCGGGCTCCTCGCTCTTTGCCATCGCGGACGGCAATGTGGTGGTGGAGGTGGATGCCAATGACGCATCGCGCACCGTCCCCATCGAAACCGGGTCGATTTTTGGCGAAGTCGGGCTGATTTCGGGGCGGCGGCGCGGTGCCACCATCCGCGCTGGTTCGGATGCGATTTTGGTCGAAATGTCGCGCGCCGCCGCGCTGAAACTGATGAAGACCGCACCGGGGGCCAATCGCGCGATTACCCGCATCAGCCTTGAACGCCAGTTATTGCAGATATTTGGCGCAGGGCTGACCCCTGCCGACCTCGTCGAAGCATTGGACGGGGCAGAGGTGGAGGGTATCCCCGCTGGCAAGGTGATTTTGACCGAAGGCGATGTTGGCGATGATATTTATATCATCCGCCAAGGGTCGATGATCGTCGAAAAAAACATCGGCGGACGCGCTGTTTTCCTGCGCTATCTGCCCGCCGGCAGCTATTTTGGCGAAATGGGGGTGATCAGCGGCGACCCACGCAATGCGACGATCAAGGCGGCGATCAAATCCGAAGTGGTCAAATTACCCGGTGCCGCTTTTCGCAAAATGCTCGATGCAAAGCCCGACCTCAAAAAACGCATTCATGCCGAAATGGCCGACCGGCAGCAACTCAACGCCTTTATCTCCGGCCATCAGGAAGGGTTTTCGAGTGCGGTTGAACTATATTCGAAAACCGCAACTTTCCTGATCGACAAGGGGATTGGGGAGGCGACGGACGTCCTCCTCATCGACGAAAAACTCTGTGTCGGCTGCGACAATTGCGAACGCGCCTGTGCCGATAGCCACGAAGGCTTGTCGCGGCTGGACCGGGAGGCTGGGGCGACCTTTGCGCATATCCATGTGCCGACATCCTGCCGTCACTGCGAACATCCGCACTGTATGTCGGATTGTCCGCCCAATGCCATCCATCGCGGGCCGGATGGCGAAGTGTTTATCGACGACACCTGTATCGGTTGCGGCAATTGTCAGCGTTATTGCCCCTATGGCGTCATCCGCATGGACGCGGTGCCGCCGGAAAAACCGAGTCTGCTTTCCTGGCTGTTTTTGGGGCGCGGGCCGGGGCCGGGGGAACCGACCAAAAAATGGGTCAAGAAAAATACGCCAGCAGGTGCCGAACGTCCCAAAAAGGCGATTAAGTGCGACATGTGTTCGGGGTTGGCGGGCGGGCCGGCCTGTGTGCGCGCCTGTCCGACGGGTGCGGCCATCCGCGTGTCGCCCGAAGCCTTTTTGTCGGTCGCTCGGCTGGATGAGGAGGCGGATTGATGGCGCGCACCCCACGCCGTGCCGCCGCGCAGGATGAACGGCAGCGCGATACGCTGCATACCGGTTTCCTCGCCTATGCCAATTATCGCTGGCTCAAAATATTGGCGGTCATTTGCGTCGTCGCCATCGCATCCTATTTGCTGATCGACATCACCCCGCGCCACAATGGCGGCAGTTGGTATGGCTATACGCTGGGCACCATCGGCGCGCTCCTGATCTTGTGGTTGACGATGCTGGGTGTGCGCAAACGGGCGATGACGGCGGGCGGCTGGTCGTTAAAGGCGTGGGTTTCGGCACATGTCTATCTGGGGCTGTCGCTGATTGTCATTGCAACGCTGCACACCGGTTTTCAGCTTGGCTGGAATGTCCATACGCTCGCCTGGACGTTGATGATGCTGGTCATCGCATCGGGCATTTGGGGGATTAGCGTTTATGCGGCGCTGCCCGCCGCTTTGTCGAACAACCGCGATGAACGCACGCAGGCGCAGATGCTCGATGATATTCGCAGCCTCGACCGCCAGATACATGAGGCGGCACAGCCGCTCCCGCCGGAGGAGGCGGCAATTGCCATCGCCTCGCTCGACCAGGATCCGTTCGCCGGATCACTCTGGGCGCGGCTCAGCGGGCGCTACCCTAAATGCGCGACGGCTGCGGCGCTTGCCCAATTGCGCTATGGCGGGGATGATGCGGCGATGGAAAAATTGAGCGGCTTGCTGAACCGCAAAAATGCTGCGCTGGGCCGGTTGCGGCGCCATCTGAAGCTGAAGGCGCTGCTCGAAATCTGGCTCTATGTCCATGTGCCGCTGACCTTTGCGCTGATCGCTGCGCTCAGCGCTCACATCATTTCTGTCTTTTTTTATTGGTAGGGGGGCGAACCAATGACCTTCCTCATTCGCCGACTATCGACCACCGCCGACGGGCGGGAGATTGTGCGCACCGCAAACATTGCCAAGGCGCAACTGACGCTGGGGCGCGACGCGGCAAATGATATTCACCTGCCCGATCTGGCGCTCGACCCCCAGCATGCGGTTCTGACCAGCAACGATGGGCGGCATTTGCTGGTGCGGGCGAGTGGCGGTTTGCGCTTTGGGCTCAATGGACAGAGCGTTTCTGAAGCCAATATCGATGCGGGTGACGGCGCGGAATTGCGCTTTGGCGGCCACCGCATCACCGTAGCGCTGGATGGGGAGGGGGACGCT
>CAUJJQ010000211.1 GCA_963205285.1 Pseudomonadota bacterium
CGCCGGCATAGCTCAGATCAACGGTGCGAAAGCGGTCGCCGCGCTGGATCAGCAGGCTGATCGGGGTCTTGCCGTCCTTCGCCGCCTTGATCGCGTCGTTCAGCCGGTCCTTTGAATAGGCAACACCGCCCACTGCCAAAATCTTGCCATCGGCAACAATATCGGCGTTGAACGCGACCCCGCCCCATTGCACCGATGTAATCTTGCCATCCTTGTCGAGCATCATCCCAAGCGAATGGGTGAGGTCGAGATTATTGCCTTCCTTCATCCGCTCTTTGTCAAAGATATTGGGCTCGTCTTTCCACACCAGCCGGTATCCGCCCAGCTCAAATCCCTTGACCGGCGCGGGCTGGCCGGGTTGGCGCAGGCGTTTGTCGAGGAAAGCGGCCCAGTCATAGGGCTGCACGCCGTTCAGCGTGCGCACTACTTCGTCAAAATTATAGGGCAAGGTCCCCCAATCGCCGTTCCGCACGCCGAAAAATGTTTTGGCGAAATCGTCGAGCGATTTTTTGCCCTTGGACAATTGGCGGATGGTCATGTCGGCCTCGAGCCAGACCAGCGAACCTTCATTATAATAATCCTCACCGCGCGCCTGGCTGGTAAAGGGTTTGGCCTTGCGCGCTGCAAAAACCGGATCGTGGGTGGTGTCCTCGACCGAGCGCCAGTCGCGCCCCGGCAGCTCGCTATAGGTGCCGGCATATTTCGCCCATTCGGCCAGCACCATGTCCTTCGACTGCATTCCGGAACGCGCCGACAGCACCAGATCCCAATAGCTGGTCTGGCCTTCATATACCCACAGCAAATTATCCTGCATCGGCACGTCATAATTGGGGGTCCATAGCCGGTCGGGGCGGCGGAACTTGCCGTTCCAGCTGTGGGTCAGCTCGTGCGGCAACAGCCCGCGTTCGCTGCCATTGTCATCCCATTCGGTGAAATAGTCGGTCTCGCGGCTATTCTCGCTCGATCGATGATGTTCCAGCCCGATACCGCCCATTTTCTCGGTCAGCGCGAGCAGAAATTCGTAACGGTCGAAATGCTTTGACCCAAACAGGATCAGCGCCTCATCAACCATTGCCCTATGCGGCGCGATCTGTTCGGGCTTGGCGTGCAGCGCCTTGGCCTCATCCGCCCAGACATTCAGTGTTACCGCATTGCCCAAATCCCATTTGCGGTAATGTTTCCCCGCGAACATCGGGCTGTCGATCAGGGTTTCATAGCTGGTTTCGCCAAAGTCGATGCGGTTGCCGACGGTTTTCGCGCCATCGAGTGCCGCTACTCCGGTCCAACCCTGCGGCAAAGTGATCGACGGACGAATGCGGATCTGGCGGGAGAAATGGCCCGCCGGGTAAAGCGACACCTGTTCCCACTGCACATTCATCATTTCAGGCGTAACGACAATGCGGCCCTCATTGTCGCGGATGGGCGATGTGAACTGGAATTCGGCCTCCACCTCGCTGGCGTCTGCGGGCAGATCGATGTGAAAGGCATAGACGTTGAGCGGATCGCGCTCCCATTTGAGCAACGCTCCGCCGCTGCGGAATTTCAATCCCGTCAATTCTGCCAGAGCACCGCGCGGGCCGTGCTTTCCGGGCAACCATTTGGGGTAAAGCAAAGTCAGCGTCTTGCCGCCTTGCGCAGGGATGGTCTGTCTGACGCGGAAGATCGCGCGCGCCGTATCGGTCGCATCGACTTCCAGCCGCATCACCCCGGGATAGGGCGTGTCGGCGGGCGCCGGGAAGTTCATTTGAGGCGGTGCAGGCTGTGGCGCGCTGTTCTGGGCACTGTTCTGGGCAAGGGTTGGCGAGGCAAGGGTGAACGCCGCGATGGCGGCAAGGGTGAGGCGTGACGACATAATCGGTTTGTGCCGCGCAATTTTCGGAAGGTCTAGTGTATTTCTCCCTCCCCCATGTGGGGAGGGCAGGGTTGGGGGCGCGTCGCGTCTGCGACGCAACAGGATTGTGCGCTTGAAGTCCAAGCAAGAGTCTTTTGGACGGCAGACGCCGTCCGCCCCCACCCCAACCCCTCCCCACAAGGGGGAGGGGCTAATCCTCCTATTCCCCCCCTAAATAAAACCCGCTAGGGCGCTTGCCGATATGGCAAAGATACAGACCCCCCAGCCCGTGCGCGGCACGCAGGATATGTTTGGCGAAACCGAGGAACGGTTCGCGCATGTCGTCTCGACCTTTGAACGGGTGCGGCGGCTTTACGGGTTCAAGGGGCTGCAACTGCCGGTGATCGAACCGACCGCGGTTTTTGCGCGCAGTCTGGGTGAGGCGACTGATGTTGTTTCGAAGGAAATGTACAGCTTCGAGGATCGCGGTGGCGACAGCATCACGTTGCGACCCGAATTTACGGCGGGTCTCGCGCGGGCTTATTTGACCAATGGCTGGCAACAGCACGCCCCGATGAAGGTTACGACGCACGGCCCGCTGTTTCGTTACGAACGCCCGCAAAAGGGCCGCTATCGCCAGTTCCATCAGATTGATGCCGAGATAATTGGCGCGGCCGAACCGGCGGCGGATGTCGAACTGCTCGTGATGGCCGACCAGTTGCTGTACGAATTGGGGATCAAGGAAGGCGTGACGCTGGAATTGAACACGCTTGGTGATGCGGAGAGCCG
>CAUJJQ010000212.1 GCA_963205285.1 Pseudomonadota bacterium
GCGCTGGTGCCCGGCCGTTCCGTCCCCTCTTGCCGTAACACATAATATTGCATGGGGGAGAGGCGCGCGCGCCACTGCGCATCGGTCAGGCGAAAGGGGAAAGCGTTGCGATTTACCGACGCACTGCATGCGCTACCGCCCAATATCATTGCCCCACCGGCAATCAGCGACCCGGTCAACATCTGGCGTCTGTTCATGGTCATATCCACATCCATCGGAGAAAGCTCCACCCGCCAAATATTACGCGCGGATACTAGCTGATGGATGCGCCGCCATGCAATGGCTTACAGCTGTAAGCGGCGGCGGGGTGTGCTGGCCCGCGATACTATGTGGCGATATGGCTTGACCAAGCCGAAGTTCGCCTTATGTTCCCATCGACAAATATTGCGAGGAGGATGCTATGCGTGAAGGTGGCTGTCATTGCGGCGCAGTGCGATATCAGATTGCGGGGGAACCGGCGCATCATGCGCTGTGCCACTGCGGGGATTGTCGTCGGGCGTCGGGCGCGCCGGTAGTTGCTTGGATTGCCTTTGCCGATACGGGATTTTCGATGCAAGGTGAGACTGTCACCTATGCCAGCAGCGAACATGGTCGCCGGGAATTTTGCCCTCAATGCGGTACCGGCTTGTTTTACCGTAATGCAGCGGTGCTGCCGGGCCTTATCGATATTCAGACTGCGACACTCGATAATCCATCAGCGGATGCGCCCGGCGCACATATTCAGACGGCGGAACGGCTGGACTGGATGGATCAGATCGAAACATTACCCAAATTCGAACGATACCCCTCTATGGGGTAGGGGGATTTTGGCGCGCGCGAGGGGGCTGCAATTTCCCGCGTCAAGCCGGTAGATGAAAAAATGGGTTTACGGGCTAAGGCTCCGGAAATCCGGTGGGGGCAGCGATAGCCTCGACAATGACGGGGGCATCCGCGCCGGTGCCAAGCAGGAGGATGCGCGCACAGGCATAGGGTCGGCCCGGCACATTGTCGGCATCACGGCTGTCAATCGGCCATAATGCTGCGGCATTCTGTGCGGTGGAAAAACAGGCCAACCCCTCTGCCGTGCCGGTGCGCGTGCGCGCGGCATGCCAAGCTGCGTCGGCCCAAATCGGCGCTTTCCAGCCGAAAACCTGGCTAACAACAGCCGTCCCATCGGCGCGGCGCACGCTGGCGAAGGGGGATGCAGCATCATCGAGCATCAGGTGGAGCGATTGGCCAACCCCTGCATCATCGCGCCGCCCATCCGCCCCACCGCCCAGCATGTGGGTCAGTCCCGCGCGGTCGCCGCTGCGTAGCAGGCCCAGAAATTGCGCTGCCGCTGCCGCCATCTGCCGCGCAACATCGCCATCAGCGAGCGGCGATAAATCCCCCGCCTCTGCACCCGCCATCGCCCGTGTCAGCCGGGTTAGCGCCGCATCGCCGAGATCCACCGACAAGGCTATGTGCAGCACGCGGCCCTTGAAAACATCGCAATAACCAACGCTTGCGCCCACATTGGGACGGATCGCCGCGCAATCGGCCAACCAGCCGATGATCCGGGCACGCTGGGGCGGCAGGTCCGCGACATCGCCGACCAGCCCCAAAATCCGGTCAGTTGAGCTGGGATCATTTTCGCGGAGCTCGGGCATGTAGCGCGCCGCGCCATCCGCAGCAAAAATATGGCCGATCCGTACCCCCTGCAGGACAACGCAGCTGCCCAATGGAGCCGTCATCGCGCCGGCAAAATCCATGTCTTGCGCCTGTGTCGCATCACAGCTTGGGGCGATGGCTTCCTGAGCCGATGCACCACTCGCCACCAACAACAGCATTGCTGCCAGACATTTTGCAATGATTCTGGTCATATATCGCCTTCCCGCATCCAGTCGCGCCAGCCATGCGGCGGAATATCCTCCACCCGCCGATGTTCGAGGGTGAGACCTAAATCTTCGAACGCCAAAATCTGCCGTTTCGCGTCCGCCTCTGCCATTGGCAGCACGGCCAGACGGCGGTTCACCTTTTGCCGCCAGTTCATCCGCGCGGTGTTTTCCTGCACGACATAGCAGCCCTTGGTAAAGCTGACCCCATGGAGTTCGGCTGCATTGCATTCGAGCCATAGCAGGCTGGCATCGCCCAATTCTGCTACCCCCTCCGCCACGCCTAGCGACAGGCGGTGCGCGCGCCATGCGGCGTTTGCATTCTGGGGAGCATCCCCGCCGGGGTTTTCACCAAGCCAGCGATGGCCCAGTGCGGCAAGACGCGGGTCATGCGCCGCATTAACTGCCGCTGTCCCCTCCAAAGCCCAATGGACGCCAATACTGTCATCAACGCCAATCTGGATTGCGCGGCGCAGGCGATACAGGGCCAGTTTACGGATCAGCATGTCGGCACGTGCACGTTCGACGTCGATCAACAAATCCGCGCCGCCCGCCGGGTCGGCCCAGACAAGCATATCAAACTGACATTTCCCCTGCGGGCTGAGCAAAGCGGCGTAACAGGGCAACGGCCCCGCCAGATCATTGGAAAGCAGGCTTTGCAGGAAACCCGTCACATCGTCGCCCGACAGGCGGACAATCGCACGATCCGTGAGCAGGGTTGCGGTGGGCAGGCTGGGCGCATCAACGGCGGGACTTGTTGCAGACATGGGCTAAGGCTAGTGCGGCGACATGCAAAAGTCACCTGCCAGCAGCATTTCACGCCTGACCATCGCCCGCCCTGATGACTGGCACCTGCATATCCGCGATGGCGAAATGATGGCCGCCGTGCTGCCCCATAGCGCACACCAGTTCGCCCGCGCGATCATCATGCCCAATTTGCCAAGGCCGGTTGTGACCAGCGCCGATGCCGCCGCCTATCGGGCGCGGATCACCGCCGCTTTGCCTCAGGGCACAGATTTCACGCCGCTGATGACCGCATATCTGACCGATCATAGCGATGCCACCGACCTGATTGATGGCCATGGTGCGGGTATTTTGACCGCCGCGAAACTATATCCCGCGCATGCGACGACGGGCAGCCAGCATGGGGTGACCGACATTGCCGCGCTCTACCCCATCTTTGCCGCGATGGAGCGCGCGGGGATGCCGCTCCTCCTCCACGGCGAAGTGACCGACCGCGACGTTGATATTTTTGATCGGGAGGCGGTCTTTATCGAACGGACATTGGTGCCTATGGCGCGCGATTTTCCGTCGCTGCGCATTGTCTTGGAACATATCACCACCCGCCAAGCGGTCGATTTCATTGATGCGGCGGGCGAGAATATCGCCGCCACCATCACCCCCCAGCACCTCCATATCAACCGCAATGCGATGTTTGATGGCGGCATCCGCCCCCATGCTTATTGCCTGCCGGTCGCCAAGCGAGAGGGGCACCGCATCGCGCTCTGCCGCGCGGCGACTAGCGGGTCGGCCAAATATTTCCTCGGCACCGATTCGGCGCCGCATCTGGTCGGCGCGAAGGAGGCTGCGTGCGGATGCGCGGGGATTTTCAACGCGCCCTTTGCACTGGAATCCTATATCCAGATTTTTGACGAGGCGGAGGCGCTGGAAAATTTCGAAGCCTTCGCCAGTTTGAGCGGCCCGGCTTTTTACCGCCTGCCAGTCAATGAAGCGCGCGTCACGCTGGAACGCGCTGAAACCCCCGTGCCCGAGCAGATCACGGCGGCGGGCAGCCACATCATCCCCTTTCACGCAGGGGAAGTTTTGGGCTGGCGCATCGCCCCCCAGCTATAGAGGCAGAGCGCGCCCCATATCAGCGGAAAGGCGATCTTGTGCGCGGGGGTCAGATGTTCGCCATAAACGAACAGTCCCAACAATAATTGGATGCTCGGCCCGACATATTGCAACAACCCCAGGGTGGAGAGTGTCAGCCGCCGTGCCGCCATCGCAAAGAGCAGCAGCGGAATGGCAGTAATCACACCGGCCAGCGGCAGCAAAATGTGCTGGATGCCGACCCCAAAGGTCACTTCGTCGCGCGCACCCCAATATAGCATCGCGGCAATGCCAAATGGCATCAGCACTAATGTTTCAACACTCAGCCCGACCATTGGGCCCACCACCACCTTTTTGCGCACCAACCCATAGAGGCCGAAACTGAGCGCCAGAGCAACGCTGATCCACATCGCGGAAAATGCCCCGATGCTGAGCACCGCGACACCAACGGCGGCCATCGCCACCGACAGCCATTGCGTCTTA
>CAUJJQ010000213.1 GCA_963205285.1 Pseudomonadota bacterium
ACACCGCGACTGCCGAGGCGCTGAAGGCCGAGGTTGGCGCTTTGAAAGACCGGTTGCCGGCGCTTGAAGAACAAGAGCGCGCGCTTGGCGAAGAGTTGCATAATCTCCTTGCTGTCTTGCCCAACCTGCCGTTCGACGATGTTCCCGATGGTGCCGATGAGAATGACAATGTGGAATTGTCAAAATGGGGCGAGAAGCCGCATTTCGATTTCGCCCCCCGCGAACATAGCGACATTGGCCCCGCTCTGGGGCTCGATTTTGAAACCGGCGTCGCGATGGCGGGCGCCCGCTTTTCCTTCATGCGCGGGCAGATTGCCCGCTTGAACCGCGCTATCGGGCAGTTTCTGGTCGATCACCAGACGCAGGTGAACGGCTATACCGAATGCGTCACGCCTTATATGATCAACACGCAAGCGGCCTATGGCACCGGTCAGCTCCCCAAATTTGCCGAGGATCTATTCCAGACCACTGATGGCCGTTGGCTGATTTCGACGGCAGAAATGTCTCTGACCAATTCGGTACGCGAGCAGATTTTGGATGAGGCTGTTTTGCCGATCCGGCTGACCGCGTTGACGCCCTGTTTTCGGTCAGAAGCCGGGGCGGCTGGGCGCGATACCAAGGGGCTGATCCGGCAGCACCAGTTTGAAAAGGTCGAACTGGTCTCAATCACCCGTCCCGAAGACAGTGCTGCCGAACATGAACGGATGACCGCCGCCGCCGAATCGGCGTTGCAGGCGTTGGGGTTGCATTATCGCAAGATCATCCTGTGCACGGGCGATATGGGCAACGCGCGCAAGACTTATGACCTTGAGGTATGGTTGCCGGGACAAGGGCAATATCGCGAGATTTCGAGCTGTTCGAATATTGGCGACTGGCAGGCGCGGCGGCTGAATGCGCGCTATCGGCCCGCTGAAGGAAAGGGGACAAGTTTTGTCCACACGCTGAATGGCTCTGGTTTGCCGGTTGGCCGTACATTAGTCGCGGTGCTGGAAAATTATCAGCAGGCCGACGGCAGTGTGCGGGTGCCTGAGGTTTTGGTGCCTTATATGGGTGGGGTGGAAACCTTGCGCCCTTAACACAACCGTAGCCCTGAGCTTGTCGAAGGGCGCGTAGCAGATGTAGCGCAACGCTGATGAGCGTGATTCGACAGACTCAGCACTACGGTGTTGAATTGAACGGAATTTTTGAATGCGAATCCTCCTTACCAACGACGATGGCGTCCACGCTCCCGGGCTCAAGGTTCTCGAAAAAATTGCGCGTGAATTCAGCGACGATATCTGGATCGTCGCACCCGGCGAGGAAAATTCAGGCGCTGGGCATTCGCTCACGTTGACCCGCCCAGTACGTATCCGCGAACATGGTCACCAGCATTATTCGGTCAGCGGCACCCCGACCGATTCAGTGATGATGGCATTGGGAGTGATCATGAAGGACGCGCGGCCCGATGTTGTGCTTTCGGGCGTCAATCGCGGGGCCAATCTGGGCGATGATATTACCTATTCGGGTACGGTTTCTGCGGCGATGGAAGGCGCGCTTGCCGGGGTTCGCGCGATTGCGCTGAGTCAGGTGTATAGCCGCGAAGGCATGGCCGATGCAGTGCCCTTTGCCGCTGCCGAAAGCTGGGGGGCAAAGGTGCTGGCGCCGCTGATCGCCATGGAATTCGCGCCGCGCACTCTGGTCAATGTCAACTTCCCGCCCATTCCGGGGCATGAAGTCAAGGGTGTGCAGGTCGTGCGCCAAGGCTTTCATGACTATAGCCGCGGTTCGATTGTCAAAGGCACCGACCCGCGTGGTTATGATTATTACTGGTTCGGGCTGCACGGGGTTGAACATACATCGGGGCACGACACCGACCTTGAAGTGGTCGATGACGGTTATATTTCGGTAACGCCGTTGCAGCTGGACTTGACGCACCGCCCATCGCTCGCCACGCTGGAGGCGGCATTTAAATAGGGCAATTTGGGGGGATAGGGCGATGCGCAGTTTGCTGATCGTTTTGACGGCATCGGCGCTGGCGTCCGGATGCATACCGCGCGGCGGTGAGGATTATCGCATCCGTTCCGGCTCCTCTTCGGAAAACCCCGATGTTGATGCCACCGCAAACCCGCGCGCACCGGTGATTGTCCCCGAACGCGAGATTGTCGAGGAGACGCCGAGCTGGAGCCCGGCGGCGGTGCAGAATAATGCGCGGCGGGTCGATGCAGCGGTCTATATCGTCCAGCCGGGCGATAGTCTGTTCGCCATCGCCAACAAAAGCGGCGCCGGGGCGACGGCAATTGCCGAGGCCAATGGCCTCACTCCGCCCTATATGCTGAAGGCAGGGCAAAGGCTGAACATTCCCGGCGGCCTTTTCCACCGCGTGGGCGCGGGCGAGACTGGCATCGCCATTGCCCGCGCCTATGGCGTGTCCTGGACGGATGTGGTCTCGCTCAACAAATTGCCGCCGCCCTATGTGTTGCAAGTGGGGCAGAATCTGCGCCTTCCCGACGGGGCGGCTGCGGTGCCGGTGACAGGTGAGCCGTCGCCCGAACAGCGCGCTGCCTCCTTTTCGCTCAACATTGACGACATCGTCACCGGTGGTCAGCCCGCACAAGCGAGTTTGCCAGCACTTCCTCCGATCGCGGCCAATTTTGCCGGAGCCTTTGGCTGGCCCGTCAATGGCACGCTCGTATCGCGTTATGGCAGCCAAGGCGGCGGGCGGGTGAATGACGGCATTAACATCGGCGCTGGTGAAGGCGCACCGGTTGCTTCCGCTGGCGACGGCGTGGTTGCCTATGCGGGCAATGAAATCGGGGTTTATGGCGGGCTGGTGTTGATCGACCATGGCGGTGGTTGGGTGACTGCCTATGGCCATTTGGGGACAATCAATGTCGCGCGCGGCGACCGGATAAAGCGTGGGCAGTTGCTCGGCGGCGTCGGGGACACCGGCTATGTCGATACCCCGCAACTGCATTTCGAAATTCGCAAGGATAGGAAGCCGCTAGATCCGCTGACCAAATTGCCTGCGCGCAGCTAAGCCCCCAAAAGCGCGAACACCAAACCCATCGCGGCATAGAAAACCAGCCAATAGCCGGCATCAATCGCGAACAACTTGCCCGATTTGCGTCCGAACAAATAGTTGGTGCCAATCGCCGGGCCGACAAAGGCCAGCGCAATGCCGGTCGAAATCATCATCACCCGCCTGAAATCTGCATCGGGGAAATGCGCGAGCAAATGGCCGAGAAATACCGCAGACAACAAGCTGAAAAGAAAGGTGGTTCCATAGATTGTCAGCATGTTCGAATTTTTCAGCTGGTCGTCGGACAAGCCAATTTCGGCTTGCCACGCTTTGCCGAACAAAGGCCCGTACCAGATACCACCGACCAGAAAGCCGCTGGCGGCTGCGATCAATATCGCGAGCAGATTT
>CAUJJQ010000214.1 GCA_963205285.1 Pseudomonadota bacterium
GGCGAGCTGCCCGCCCAACTGTGCCAACTCTGCTTTGTCCTGCGCCATCATCGGCGCGGGGCAGGCCATGCGGGTGGACATGATCGGGCCGAAGCTGATGCGGCTACCTGCCATTTGATAGCTGCCGGTCAAGCGATTGCACCCTGCGGTGCCCGACAATTGCCCGCCGCGAAAATTAAGTTCCGCCGGGTCGCCGCGTCCTGAAACAACATCGCGCCCGTTGATGGCGATGATGCGCCAGCCCTGACCCTCTATCACTGGGGTGCGTTCGGCAGGGCCACCACAGCCCGACAAATGCCGTCCATCGACATCGACGCTGACGGTGTCGCGGTAATGGCGATCGCTCATCCCGTCGGTGCAGCGCTGGTGGGTGACATCGACGCTGACCGTCGGCGTCACATAGCGTTCGCCATTAAAGCTGGGCCGTGCGCCGGGGTTGGCAACGCGCAGTCGCGTGCCCGCCGCATCGTGGAAATTAATCCAGCGATCATTGATTTCGACATTCCAAAATGGTTCGGTACCCAGCGCGAAATAGCCGTTCGCGCCTTCACCCGACGCGGGCGCATCGCCGCCGGGGGTGACGCACCCGGCGAGGAGGAGGGGGAGAGTGAAGGCAAGATATTTTTTCTGCATATCCAGACCCTTATGCGAGGCACCCTAAAGCGCAGTTGAACTACTAACCGAAAATCTGCCAACGTATGGGATAAGCGAGTATGGATGCTGAAACCGCCGCATTCAAGCTGTCTGCGCGCCCCAGCATCGGCAATTTGACGCATATATCGGCGGCATCGGCATAAGCGTCCGGCAGGCCCCGCGCTTCATTGCCGACCATCAGCAGCACTGGGGTTGCATAGCTGGCGGCGCGGTAATCGACGCTATCATCGCTGAGCGTCATTGCGACCAATTGTGCCGCTTGACGGCTGCGCCATATGGCAAATTCGTCCCACCGGCAGACGGCAATCTTCTGGGTGAAAATGGCCCCCATGCTGGCACGCACAGATTCAACCGAAAATGGGTCAACGCAATCATCGATTAAGATGACACCGCCCGCCGCCACCGCATCCCCGCTGCGGAGTAATGTGCCCAAATTGCCGGGGTCGCGCATCGCCTGCGCAACCAGCCACAGCGGCGCATCCGACGCCTTGATTGCGTCCAGCGGCAGGGCATGTTCGGCAAAAATGCCGACCAGAGCTTGCGGATTATCCTTGCCCGATAATTTGGCGAGCACATCGCGGCTGGTGGCGATGATTTCACCACCGCTTGCGGCGCAGGCAGCAATAACTTCCTCGGCCAGCGGGTGGAGCGCTTGCCCTTCGGCATAAAAAATCTGCTGCGGCAGGAAACCGGCATCACGCGCTTCGGTGAGGATGCGCAGCCCTTCAGCCAAAAAGACACCTTCTTGTCGGCGATATTTCTTGTCCCGCAACGACCTGGCGCGTTTGATAACGGGGTTCGTCGCGCTCCATATAAGGCGGTGGCCGCGGCTGTTCCGCTCCACTTTGCCTAATCCTCGCCGAAAGCGTCTTTGACCAACCCGACGAGCTTGAGCAGCGCGGCATCCGCATTTTCGCCGCTGGTGTGGATGGTGATGTCATCGCCCTTGGCCGCGCCAAGCATCATCAAACCCATGATCGACAAGCCTGATACGCGCTGGTCATCCTTTTCGACTTCGACCTTTACATCCGTGGGCAGCGCGGCGACGAAATTGACGAACTTTGCGCTCGCCCGCGCGTGCAATCCGCGTTGGTTGGTGATGGTGACCGTTTCGCTTCGCGTCATGGCTGTGCCCCCAGCAACTCCGACGCGATCGAGATATATTTTTGCCCGGCATCGCGCGCCGCGCGCACCGCATCCTTAATCTCCATCGTCCGGCGCGCTGATTCGAGCCGGATGAGCATGGGCAGGTTGATGCCGGCAATCACCTCCACCACGCCGGGTTCCATCAGCGATATGGCAAGGTTGGACGGGGTACCACCGAACAGGTCGGTCAGGAGGATGCAGCCACCGCTGCCCGCCACCGACGTTACGGCAGCGGCGATTTCGCTGCGCCGCGCCTCCATATCATCATTGGGGCCAATGCAGACGGTGCCAATCGCCTGTTGCGGGCCAACGACATGTTCCATCGCGACGCGAAATTCAACGGCCAGTTGACCGTGAGTCACCAGCACTAGGCCAATCGGGGGGTGGGGAAGTTTGGTCATTTGGGCGGGCTGTTTAGGCGTTTGGTGGCCGCCCCTCAAGACTCTCTTGTGTTTTAGTCGTTAAATCGCGGTGAATAACGGCGGGGGCAAGGCCAAGACCACGGATATGCGTGGCTAAACGCTCGGCGACATGCACCGAACGGTGCCGCCCGCCGGTACAACCAACTGCGATTACCAGATAGGACTTCCCCTCCGCCGCGTAACGCGGCAGCAAGGTGGTGAGCAAAGCCTCTATCTGCTCCATCGCTTGGCGATAGGCGGCATCACCCATCACATGCGCTGCGACATCCCCATCCAACCCGGTGCCTCCGCGCAGCCCGGTGGCCCAGTGGGGGTTCCGCAGAAAACGCACATCAAACACCAGATCGGCATTGCGCGGCAGCCCACGCGCAAAGCCAAAGCTCATCACGCTCACCACCATTTGCGCGCGTTCATCATCACCAAAACGCCGCCGTACTTCTTGCTGCAAATCATTCGTCGTAAAACCGGTGCTGTCGATGATCTGGTCGGACCAGCGGCGCAACGGGTCGAGCATCTCGCGTTCGCGCGCGATGCCATCGCTGGCTGGCCGATCCTCCGCCAGCGGGTGGCGCCGGCGCGTTTCGGAATAGCGGCGTTCCAATTCGCTGCCCGCGCAATCGACGAACAAGGTGGCAAGCGGGATGCCCGCATTGTCGCGCAGTTGTTTGATTGCGCGGACGATGGCATCGGCGCTGAACCCGCGCGTACGGCTGTCCACCCCGATGGCGAGTGGGCGCGCAACCTCCCCCTCCGCCATGCCATTGGGCGTGGCAAGCAAGGGGCGGAGCAGGCGCAGCGGCAAATTATCGACGGTTTCCCAGCCCAAATCCTCCAGCGCGCGCAGCACGGTGGATTTGCCAGCCCCCGACAGACCGGTGACAAGCATTATCTGTCCATGGGCAGGATGGGCGACGGCCATGGGTTGAGCCTACAGCCCCCATTGCTCCAGCGCCACCTCTATCATGATGGCACCATCATGGCGGTGCGGCGTCAAAGTGATACAGGGCAGCACTGCCCCACAAATCGGGCCAAAGCGGCCAATCGCATCTTCACTTTCCTCAGCCAATCGGATGATGAGCGACAAGGGGTAGGGCGCAGTTGTCGCCGGGCGGGTGATGAGGCCAAGCCCGCGCAGCAACAGCTTGCCTGCCTGACGCTCCGCAGGCAAGGCGTGC
>CAUJJQ010000215.1 GCA_963205285.1 Pseudomonadota bacterium
ATTTTCGGCCATGCTAACCAATTATCGGGGCAAGCGAAAGGCTTTACGGTTTAATTTACCGCACCAAAAACCCGGGCGAAAATCGTATCGACATGTTTTAGATGATAATCGAGGTCGAACAGGCTTTCGAGCGCGTCGTTGGACAATGCCTTGGTAACGTCGGCGTCGGCTTTGAGCAGGTCGAGCAGATTGTCCCGCCCCTCCGACTGCCAGACGCGCATCGCGTTACGTTGGACGAGTGCATAGCTTTCTTCGCGGCTGAGGCCTGCCTGCGTCAATGCGAGCAGCACACGCTGTGAATGGATAAGCCCGCCCATGGAGTCCATATTGCGCTGCATGCGCGCTGGATAGATGAGCAGTTTTTCGATGACACCGGTCAGCCGCGCCAATGCAAAATCGAGCGTGATTGTCGCATCGGGGCCGATATAGCGTTCGACCGACGAATGGCTGATATCGCGTTCATGCCACAACGCGACATTTTCGAGCGCGGGGGTCACATAGCCACGCACCATCCGCGCAAGGCCGGTCAGATTTTCGGTCAGCACCGGATTGCGCTTGTGCGGCATGGCGCTCGACCCCTTTTGGCCGGGGGCGAAATATTCCTCCGCCTCCAACACTTCGGTGCGTTGCAGATGGCGGATTTCAACCGCAAGTCGTTCAATCGAGCTGGCAATGACGCCAAGCGTTGCGAAAAAATGCGCATGGCGGTCACGCGGGATGACCTGTGTCGATACCGGTTCGATGTGGAGGCTCAATTTTTCGGCTACATGCGCTTCCACCGCCGGGTCGATATTGGCAAAGGTGCCGACCGCCCCTGAAATGGCGCAGGTCGCAATATCTTCGCGCGCGGCGGCGAGGCGCGCGCGGTTGCGTGCGAATTCGGCATAGGCACCCGCGAGTTTCAGGCCAAATGTCACCGGCTCTGCATGGATGCCGTGGCTTCGCCCGATGGTTGGGGTCAATTTATGTTCCATCGCCCGCTTCTGGAGCGCAGCGAGCAGCGCATCGAGATCGGCAATCAACAGGTCGGCAGCGCGGGTTAGTTGCACCGCGAGACAGGTGTCGAGCACATCGCTCGACGTCATGCCCTGATGCATGAAGCGCGCTTCTTCGCCGACATGTTCGGCCACCCATGTCAAAAAGGCGATAACATCATGCTTGGTCACCGCTTCGATGGCGTCGATCGCGGGCACGTCAATCGCCGGGTTGGTTGCCCACCAGTCCCACAAGGCTTTGGCGGCGGATGCAGGCACCACGCCTGCGGCGGCGAGCGCGTCGGTTGCATGCGCCTCTATCTCAAACCAGATGCGATAGCGCGCTTCGGCATCCCAAATGGCGATCATCTGGGGGCGAGCATAACGGGGAACCATGGCGCGAATCCTGCTGTGGGGTGGTTGGCCGCGCCCTTAACAGCGTGACGGCAGACTGGCGAGTCAGCTGGCTCTAAAACAGCCCGAGTGATTTGAGGCTGCTATGCCCCTCCCGCCCAATGATGACATGGTCGTGCAGACTGATGCCGAGCCTTTTGGCGCTTTCGGCCAGTTCGCGCGTCATCATTATGTCCTGCTTGCTGGGGCTGGGGTCACCGCTGGGGTGGTTATGGACAATGATGATCGCTGCCGAACCGATGGTCAGTGCGCGGCGGATAATTTCGCGCGGGTGGATGGCTGCCTGATCAATCGTCCCTTCGACCATAAGTTCGTCGCGGATCAGGCGGTTTTGTGTGTCGAGGTGGAGCACGCGCACCCGTTCGTTGAGGCTGAAGGCCATGTCGGCGCGCAGATAGTCGAGCAGCGCCTGCCACGAACCCAGCGCCTGCCTGCCCGAAATCTCCCCCGCCAGCATCCGCTGCACCGCCGCCTGCACGATTTTGATGGCGGCTACGCTCGTCTCCCCCATGCCCTTGACCGCAGCCAATGCTTCAGGCTCAGCGTTGATCAACCCACCCATGCTGCCAAATTCGCGCAACAAGGCTTTGGCCAACGGCTTGGTATCGCGACGCGGAATAGCGAGCGCGAGCAGATATTCGACAATTTCATAATCGGCGAGCGCGCCGCCCCCTGATTGCAACAATTTCTGCCGCAAACGGGCGCGGTGCCCCGCTGCGTCCATAGGGTTGGGGGAGGGGCGCGCACCATCGGCCATGGCGCGTTCATAGCAAGCATCGCATGATATGCACGTCCGAAAAAATGGACAGGCGCGTCATATTCTGCGACCAGCATCGGGACAGGGGTAATCGGCAGCAAGTGAAAAGGGTAAGCCGAATATATGCGCAAGCGTAGCGTCATTGCCCTGTTGTTCGGTTCGGCGACGATATTGGCCGGTGGGGTCGCATGGCTCAACCGGGAAGATATTTTGCGTGTCTATGTCACCGATATGCTGCGTGATAAGCGCGTGCAGGCGGCATATCGCGTGGAAAATCTGGGGCTGTCGCGCCAGATTTTCCGCGATGTGCGCATTGGCGACCCGCGCCACCCCGATTTCACCGCGCGCCGGGTGGAGGTGGAACTGGCCTATGGGCTAACCGGGCCAAGGATAGCGGGCGTGCGCGCCGACGGGGTGCGGCTGCACGGGCGGTTTGACGGGCAGAAACTATCCTTTGGCGCGCTCGACGCGCTGATCCCGCAAAGCAATGAAGCATTTGAATTCCCTGACATGGATGTCGCGCTGCGCGATGCCCGGCTGGCGCTGCAAACGCCATGGGGGGCAGTGGGTGCAGCGCTCGCCGGTTCGGGCAATTTGCGGCGCGATTTTGCCGGACGCGCGGCCTTGGCCGCCCCAGCGCTAAACTATGGCGATTGCGCGGGACGGACAATCAACGGTGATCTCCGCTTGGCGGTGGTGGGCGGCATCCCCGCCCTGTCGGGGCCACTGGCGGTCCGCAACCTGGGTTGCGGGTCGGCTGAGGCGGTCGACTTGCGGCTTGGCATTAATGCACAGATACCGGTCGATTTGCGCCGCATAACATATCGCATGGGGGTTGAATCTGGTCGGTTCGCCCAAGGTACGGTTGGGGTCGCGCGCTTGTCGGGCGAAGTGACCGGCACAGCCGATGGTGATTTGCGTACCAACGCCCGTTGGCGGTTGACCGGCTATGGCGGGCGTGCGGCGGCCGCCAGCATCGCGAGTCTGGGTCTGACGGGTGATGCCAGCCGTGACGCCAGCGGCAATATGGCGCTGCGGGCCGATGCCCGGATAAATGGCGCGCGGCTGACGCATAATCCGCTGGCCAATGGGCAATCGGCCCTGAGTGCAACCCCCATCGGCCCGATCGCCGCGAGCATCGGCAGCGCCATTGACGCCATGTCGCGCGGCGGTCTGGGTGGACAGGCGGCGCTTAGCCTTGTCCTGCCAAAAAATGGCCGCGCTACCTTCTCTGCGGGGAATATCGCCTTGGCGAGCAGCAGCGGCGCATCGCTGCGTATCGCGGCAGCCGAAGCGCTGCGCTGGGATTTGGTGGGCGCGCCGCGCATCAATGCGCGCGCCGATTTTGGTGGCGGGGGCATGCCGCAGGGTCAGTTGCGCTTTGCCGGTTCGCCCGATCGATTTGATGCACAAATGGCGCTTGCCCCGATGGTTGTCGCGGGTGCGCGCCTCGCGCTGACCCCCGTCAATCTCAGCCGTCGGGGTGGGCAATTGCGCGTGGGAACCAGCGTCAACCTCACCGGCCCCTTGGCCGGGGGGCGGGTTGAAGAGCTGCGCACGGCGGTTAATGCGGTGGTGGGCGATGATGGGTCGGTGCGCCTCGCCGGGGGTTGTCAGCCGGTCGACTGGCAAAAATTGACCAGCGGCACCACCAGCCTCGATGCAAACCAACTTTCGCTGTGTATCGATGGTGCCAATCCGCTGCGCTGGACGGGCAATGGCTTGGCCGGCGCCATGTCGACCCCCGCGCTCGAACTAAGCGGCCAATCTGGCGGTGAAGCCCTGGCGCTGCGCAGCGCCAGGGCACGCTGGGATGTGGGCAGCGGGCAATTTTCCCTCAGCGATGCGGCGCTGCGTTTGGGCGACGGGCCAAACCCGACGCAGTTAAGTTTTGCTAACCTCGACGGGCGGGCGGACGGCAACGGCTTTGTCGGCCAATATGCAGGTGCAGCGGGGGGGCTTTCCGCTGTGCCGATCCATATCGATACAGCGGCGGGCGAATGGCGCTGGCGCGATGGCGCGTTGGATATGGGTGCGCATCTCAACCTCGCCGATGTGCAGTCACCGCCGCGTTTTGAACCATTGGCGAGCGATGATGTGCAGTTGCGCTTTGCCGACGGGCGCAGCCGACTGGGGGGTAATTTATTCCTGCCCGCGCAGGATGGGCGGCCACAGGTGACCATTGCCCAGGCGACGATCGAACATGATCTGACGCGCGGGGCAGGGCGTGCTGACCTAAATCTGGCGCCGCTGCATTTCGCACGCGATGGCCTGCAGCCCGTCCACCTCACCAATTTAGTCTTGGGTGTAGCGGCGGATTTTGTCGGCACGGTGACGGGGGCCGGGCATTTCCGCTGGTCGGGCGATGGCAATGTCACCAGCGAAGGGGATTTTGCGACCGACGCGATGGACCTAGCCGCAATATTCGGCCCGGTGACGGGGGCGTCGGGCCGTATCCATTTCAACGACCTCCTCAACCTCACCACCCCGCCGGGGCAGGCGCTGCGCATGGCATCGGTCAATCCGGGGATAGAGGTGCAGGACGGGTTGCTGCTGTATCAACTCCTCCCCGGTAACCGCATCCAAATTGAGTCGGGGCGCTGGCCCTTTGCGGGTGGGGAATTGCGTTTGCGTTCGACCACGCTTGATTTTGATGCAGCGGCAGCGCGTTTCCTGACCTTTGATGTGGAGGGGGTGGATGCTGGGATTTTCCTGTCGCGCTATCAGTTCGACAATATCAACGCGACGGGGGTTTTTGACGGGACATTGCCCACCAAATTCGATGTCGATGGCGGCCGGGTCGAAGGGGGCGAGTTGCGCGCGCGCAGCGGCGGAACACTCGCCTATCTGGGTGAACTCACCAATTATGACCTTGGCTTTTTTGGCAATTATGCCTTTCGTTCACTGCGTGCGCTTGCCTATGATAATTTGATCATCCGGATGAATGGCCGGATTGATGGTGAAATGCTGACCGAAGTCGAATTTGGCGGGCTGGCGCAGGGTGCGGGGGCGGAGCGTAATTTCATCACCCGCGCGCTCGACCATTTGCCGATCCATTTCACGATGCGGATCAACGCGCCCTTCCGCCAATTGCTGAGCTCCGCGCGCGCCATTTATGACCCGACGATGTTGATTGAACAAAATTTGCCCGCGCTGCTGCGGGAACAACAACGGCAGGAAGCGGTGCCGCCCGCTCCGGCAGATGGTCAATCCGTTCAGCCGCCGCTAAGCCATGATGGAGGATAGGGGAATGCAGATGTCCATGTTTGGCACGATGGAAAGGATCGGGAAGCTGCGATTGGCAGGCGGATTGTTTTTGCTGGCGACGCCCTTGGGCGGCTGCGTGCAAATCCATGCGCCCGACAAGCCGATCGAAATCGTCCTAACGATCAACATCCGCCAAGAAGTGGTGTATCGGCTCGATAGCGATGCCAAGGCACTTATCGAGCAAAATGCGGAGATTTTTTGATGCGTAACGTGACGCGACATATTTTGGCTGCCACCGCGCTGGCGCTGGCAATCAGCCCGGCGATGGCGCAGCGCAACCCCGCATATCAGGCGGCGCGTGCGGCTGGACAGGTCGGCGAAATGCCCGATGGCGAGCGCATAAGCTTCCGCCGGATTATACCGCATGATGGCGCGGAAATTCTTCAGCATCAGAAAGCCCGGCCCCTGCGCGCCCGCAGGTGCCAGCAGAAATGCCGAATCGCTGGTGCGCGGAAACGGCTTGCCATTGGCCCGGCGCAGGCCAAGCTGCTCCCA
>CAUJJQ010000216.1 GCA_963205285.1 Pseudomonadota bacterium
CGATAATATCATCGAGCGGGTTGCCGTCACCATCCATGTCGAGGATGCTGGCCAGACCGCCCAGCCCACCTGCGGGTGCGGCAGGCGCAGCGGGCGCTGCCGCCGGAGCCGCCGCACCGCCGCGCAGCACGCTGCCCAAAATATCACCCAGCGCGCCGCCCAATCCGCCTGCAGGCGTAGCGGGCGCGGCAGGCGCAGCCGGGGTTGCCGCCGCGCCGCCCGCTTGCCGCGCCAGATAGCCAGCGACCAGCATCGCGACGATGGGAAGCAATCGTTGCAGTGTTTCTGAATCGATACCCGTCACCCGCGATGCCTGATCAGCGACGGTCCGGCTGACATCCTTATTCCCGAAAATGGCGGCTAGCACATTATTGCCCTGCCCCACCGGCGTCGGCTGCGCGCCCACCACAGCATCGAGCAAGCCGCCCCCGCCGAGTCCTGCGAGCAAGCCGCCGAGTCCTGACAGCCCGTCGGGATGGGCATTTGCCTGCCCCTTGAAACCGCCCAAAATGGCCGGAAGCAATGCCGCCGCCCCCGCCGATGCAACGGCAGGCGGAATGCCCAATTCATTCGCTGCCGCGTTGAGCGCACCCGAACTCGCCAGCATTTCGGCAATATCCATCCACATCCTCCCTCAATCAAAAACAGCATCGCCACTTGCGAGGCGGACTTGATGCGCCATAGTGTGCGTTGAGGCGGCGTGACGCAACCGTCCGGCAAAATTTTGGTCAAAGGAGAAAAAAATGGGTATTTTCAGCAGTATCAGCAACGCCATTTTCGGCGGCGGCGACGAATCGGCACCTGTCGCACCAGCAGCGGCGCCGACCGCTGCCCCACTCGACAAGAGCGCTGACCCCGTCGCATCGACCAAGAGCGTCGATGTCCTTAAAGTGCTGGCGACCAAACCGGGCGCAGACAAGCTCAACTGGCAGACCTCCATCGTCGATTTGATGAAGCTGGTCGGGATTGATTCCAGCCTCGACAACCGCAAGGCATTGGCACAGGAATTGGGCTATGAAGGCCCGCTGGACGGCAGCGCCGACATGAACATCCGCCTCCACCGCGCGGTGATGAAGGCGATTGCCGTCAACGGCGGCGTCGTACCGCCGCAAATGCTCGACTAATCGGCTATAACCACAAAATAGGGGGCGTCGGTCGTAACCGGCGCCCCCGTTTTTGTGTTCAGAAGCTTAGATCGTCGGGCGCTTATATTGTCGGGCCAGCGCCGCGCACCGCTGCATCGACATGGTCGGCAAATTGCACGAAATTTTCGACAAATTGGCTGGCAAGCTTGTGCGCCGTCGCATCATAGGCGCTGCCATCCGCCCAAGTGCCACGCGGGTCAAGAATGGCGCTATCCACGCCCGGCACCGCCACCGGTACATCAAAACCAAAGGTCGAATCGGTACGATATTGCGCACCATTCAGGCTGCCGTCGAGCGCTGCGTTGAGCAGGGCGCGGGTCGCCTTGATCGGCATACGATGGCCGGTGCCATAGCTGCCACCCGTCCAGCCGGTATTTACCAACCAGCATCTCACCCCGCCCTTGGCGATGCGTTCTTTCAGCAAATTACCATAGACACTGGGGTGGCGCGGCATGAAGGGCGCACCAAAACAGGTCGAGAATGTGGCACTGGGTTCGGTCACCCCGATTTCGGTGCCTGCAACGCGCGCAGTATAGCCCGACAGGAAATGATACATGGCCTGTTCGGCGGTCAGCCGCGCAATCGGCGGCAACACGCCATAGGCATCGGCGGTCAGGAAAATGATATTCTGTGGCACCGGCCCCAGATTGTCAGCAGAAGCGTT
This sequence comes from Pseudomonadota bacterium, assembly GCA_963205285.1. Lineage (GTDB taxonomy): Bacteria > Pseudomonadota > Alphaproteobacteria > Sphingomonadales > Sphingomonadaceae > Sphingopyxis. The sequence continues at coordinate 1,810 of CAUJJQ010000216.1, forward strand.
GGGGATGAAATCGATGGGGTAGCTGCCCCGGCTATTTTCAGCCAGCGTCGCATCATCCAGGTCGATAACGCGTGTGTCACCATCCATAACGACATTTTCGAGGATAGTACCGAACCGCTTGGTCGTGGCGTAAATCTCCGGCTCTGCGTCCGCCGACAGGCGGATCATCTTTGCATAACAGCCGCCTTCGAAATTAAACACCGCCGTGTCCGACCAGCCATGTTCGTCATCGCCAATCAGCGTGCGGCTGGCATCGGCGCTGAGCGTTGTCTTGCCGGTGCCCGACAGACCAAAAAACACCGCCGTATCACCCTTGGGACCGATATTGGCCGAACAATGCATTGGCATGATGCCCTTTGGCGGCAGCAGATAATTAAGCAGGCCAAAGACGCTCTTTTTCATTTCACCGGCATAAGCGGTGCCGCCAATCAGGATCAGCTTTTCGGTGAGGTTGACCGCGATGACGGTTTCGCCGCGCGTGCCATGGCGCGCGGGGTCAGCGCGGAAACCGGGCAGATCGATGATCGTATATTCAGCGATGAAATTGGCGAGTTCCGCAGCGTTCGGCCGGCAGAGCATGGTGCGGATGAACAGGCTGTGCCACGCATATTGCGTAATCACCTGCACATTGACGCGATGTTCGGCCTGCGAACCGCCGAACAAATTTTGGACATAGAGTTTTTCGTGCCCGTCCAGCGCGGTCAGGAAATCAGCCTTCAGCACCGCAAAATGCGCGGGCGTCATTTCGACATTGGTTTTGCCCCACCAAATGCTGTCCTCGGTGGTCGCATCGCGCACCATGAACTTGTCATTGGCCGAACGGCCGGTGTGCTTGCCGGTGGCGACGACAAAGGCACCGTCGCGCGACAATTGCCCTTCCTGATTGGCGATCGCCTGTTCAATCAGCGGCGCAGTGCCAAGGTCCGTCAACAGCCGCGCCGTCGTGGCTATGGCTTCTCCCGCGACCGTCAGGCCCATGTCGATACTCCTCTAACATACGGAAAAATTGGTCTGCCGCGCGCAGATGCGTGACGACTCATGCGCCCGATAGAGGGGGGGGCGGCCTAGGTCAAATAAGCGGCACAAAAATGCGGCCAAATCGGCGCAGCAACGCCCCCTTGCCGCGCCCCATATCGATGCGCTAAATCGCGCTGCCGCCCGGCCCTAACGACTTTTTCGTCAAGGATACCAATGACCGCCACCATCGCCCTTGTCGATGATGATCGCAACATTCTGACATCGCTGTCGATTGCGCTGCAGGCGGAGGGATTCGCCACCCGGCTCTACACCGATGGCGAAAGCGCGCTCAAGGCGTTGAGCGCCAGTCCCGCTGACCTCGCCATTTTTGACATTAAAATGCCGCAGATGGACGGGCTGGAATTGTTGCGCCGGCTGCGCGAAAAAAGCGCGATGCCGGTCATTTTTCTGACCAGCAAGGACGATGAACTCGATGAAGCGCTGGGCCTTGCCATGGGGGCGGATGATTATGTCGCCAAACCATTTTCGCAGCGTTTGCTAATCGCGCGCATCCGCGCCATTTTGCGCCGCGTCGAATATCAGCAAACCCATGGGCCGGTCAGCGAACCGGCGGCGGAGACGGCGGTGCTTGAACGCGGGCGGCTCAGCATCGATGCCGCGCGTCACAAAATATTGTGGGATGGCAAACCAGTATCCCTGACTGTCACCGAATTTCTAATCCTAGAGGCGTTGGCCCAGCGCCCCGGCGTGGTCAAAAGCCGAAACCAGTTGATGGATGTGGCCTATCATGACGATATTTTTGTCGATGACCGCACCATCGACAGCCATATCAAACGCATCCGCCGAAAATTTCGTGTGGTTGACCCACAATTCGACGGCATCGAAACCCTTTATGGCGCGGGCTACCGCTTTGGTGAAGAAGGATGAGGGATGGGGCCGCACGCCACCGCTGGTGGGTGCCGCTGCACTGGCGGATTTTGGCGGTTAATATTTTCGTCATCGCGCTGCTTGTTGGCGGTTTCCTCTACCTCGACGGCTATCGTCGCCATTTGATTGAGGAACGGCAGGAGCGGCTGACGCAGAGTTTGCTCCTGCTCAATCAGGCTTTGCTCGACGCACCGGTGGCGCGCCACGGCACGATTTTGTGGCGCTATGCGTCGGTCACCCATTCACGCATCCGCCTCTATGACGAGGGAACAGGCGCCCTCAGGCTCGACAGCTTTGCCATGGGCCCGCCAACCTATGCGCTGCGCGATCCGGCAGCGCAGGGGTTAAACCGCCATGCGGCACGTACGCTCGACCGCATCCTCGACTGGGTGGTGCGCGCGCTGCCGCCCGAACAATATATTGAACCGGCCGCAGATGTTGCGCGCAATTGGCCCGAATTGCGCGCGGCCAACGCCGAGCCGGGGCGGATCGCCATGCGCTATCGCTTTGCCCCCGACCGCACGCCGATGCTGTCGGTCGCCATCGCCAGCCCGCGCGGTGACATCTTGATGCTGGTCAACGCGCGCGATGTGACGCGCAATGTGCGTGCCGAGCGATTTGAACTGGGGCTGATTTTGGCGGCGGTGACGATATTGTCCACGCTGCTATCGTTATTTTTGGCGCGCACCATCGTCCAGCCGTTGCGATTGCTGGCCGATGCAGCAACCCGGGTGCGATTGGGCCGTGCGCGCGATGTTACCGTGCCGCGCCTGCCCAGCCGAGGCGATGAAATCGGTCAATTGGCCCGCACATTGAGCGACATGACCGACGCCATGCATGCGCGGATTGACGCGGGTGAGGCCTTCGCCGCCGATGTTGCGCATGAGCTCAAAAACCCTCTCGCCTCGCTTCGCAGCGCGTTGGAGGGGTTGGAGCGGGTCGAAAAGCCCGCGTTGCGCCAGCAATTATTCGCCATCGCGCGCGATGATGTCTGGCGGCTCGACCGGCTGATCAGCGACATTGCTGAGGCAAGCCGGGTCGATGCCGAATTGTCGCGCACCCGCTTTGAACGCGTCGATATGGGGGCGTTGATTGATGATATTGTCGCGGCGCGCCGGTCGCTCAGGCACGATGGCGCGCCCGATTTCGCTTTTGCCCGCCCGCGTATC
>CAUJJQ010000217.1 GCA_963205285.1 Pseudomonadota bacterium
GCGAAAGCAGGGGGCGTTCACCTTGTGCCCCTGCGAAAGCAGGGGCCTGGGACCGAAATATCCTGCCTTGCCGCGCTAGGCTCCTGCTTCCGCAGGAGCACCGATAAAAGCGCCTCCTGCTCACGCCGGAACACAGCCCTATCGTGATCCGTGCAGAAGATGACGCCATTTAATCAAACCTATTCATTCGCAAGCGACCCCATCCCCATCACGGTCAAGGCGGCGGGAATAGCCCAGTTGCCCCGCGCGAATGGGTGAAGCGCCCGCCACGCGAGCCGCAGCCCAATAAGGGTAATAGGCTGAGCCCCCGCCACCTGCCCCGCCGCGACGCGGTGCGCGCCGTCCCCGTGAGCGGCGCCGCCGTGCATCGGCACCATCGGCATGCAAAAGCAGCGCGGCAAAAATTGCGACAATAAACACCCGGCGATCGAGCGGGCCACCCGTCACTGGCCCACCCGTCACTGGCCTGTTGCCACCGCCGCCACCGCGCCAACGCTGCGCGGGTCGGCAACGCCGGTCCAACTGCCGTCGGCTTCATGCGTTGCAGCATTGAGCTTTGACCCCAGATCGCTGGCGATTACTGGGCGGCCAAAACGTGCCAATTGGGGGGCCAGTTCGCTGCCCAGCGGGGTATTTTCGATAATATCGCCATCGCCCGCCATATAAAGGTTGGGCAGTGCAATCGCGTCAGCCGCGCTCATCCCAAAATCGAGCACGCCGACCAGCGTCTTGAACACATGCATGATGATGCGCGGGCCGCCTGCCGAACCGACCGCCATCACCACCCGGCCCGATGCGTCATAGACAATCGTCGGCGACATCGACGAACGCGGGCGCTTGCCCGGTTCGACCCGGTTGGCAACCGGCGCGCCATTGACTTCAGGCATCATCGAAAAATCGGTGAGTTCATTGTTGAGGACAAAACCGCCAGCGACCAATTGGCTGCCGAACACCCCCTCCACCGTCGATGTCATGCTGGCGACATTGCCCGCCGCGTCGGCGGCGACAAAATGGCTGGTCGATGGCACTTCGCCATCGGCCCCGGGGGACCGTGCCTGTGCCCCTGGCGGGGTGCCGGGCGTATAGCTTTGCTGGACGGTGAAGGGCGAAATCTGCCGCGCGCGATCACGCAAATAAGCAGGGTCAATCAACCCTGCTGTCGGCACCGCAACGAATGCGGGGTCGCCAACATAAAGGTCACGGTCCGCATAGGCGAGGCGCATCGCCTCTGCCATCACATGCCAGCTCATCGGGTTGGTGGCACCCATGCGGTGCATGTCAAAACCCTCTATCAGATGGAGCATCGCAAAAACCGTCGTCGCGCCGGAGGATGGCGGGCCCATGCCGCACACCCGATATTGGCGATAATTGGTGCAGACGGGGTCGCGCGATTCGGCCTGATAGGCTGCCAGATCCGCCAGCGTCATGTCGCTGGGGTTATTTGCCGCACCGCGCACGGCAGCGATGATCGCGCGCGCGGGTGCGCCACGGTAAAAGGCATCGGGGCCGCGCTGTGCCACTTCACGCAACGTCGCGGCGAGCGCGGGGTTGCGCAATGTTTCGCCGGTTCGCGCGGGCCGCCCGTCGATGAAAAATATCGCGCGCGTTTCGGGCATATTGGCCCAGCGCCGGTCCGCACCGGCAAGCGCGGTGCCCAGCCACGGGCTAACCACAAAGCCCTGTTCGGCAAGGCGGATGGCGGGTTCAAACAGTCGCGCCCAGGGCAAACGACCATAGCGTTGGTGCACCATTTGGGCGAGCCGGACGTTGCCGGGCACCCCCACCGAAAGCCCGCCGGGCACCGCTTCGCGCATCGACATTGGCGTGCCATCGGCATGGAGGAAACGGTCTGCCCGGGCGGCGGCGGGTGCTTCCTCCCGCCCATCGACGGTGATGGTCTGTCCGCTGGCCGCGTCATGATAAACAAAGAAACCGCCCCCGCCGATCCCGCTCGACTGCGGTTCAACCACCGTCAGCGCCAGCATCGTCGCCATCGCCGCATCGGCAGCGCTGCCCCCTGCGTCGAGCATTTCGCGCCCCGCCGCGCTGGCGCGCATATCCGCCGAGGAAACGAGCGCCGCGCCGTTCGCCACCCGTTCACCCGTCGCAGGGGCCCCGCGCACAACCGGCGCGGTATTTTCCGCAACAGGCGCGGGCAGCGCTGCTGTTTGCGCCTGCGCTGCGGGGGGGATGAGGGTGAGGATGGCGACGCTTGCCGCCAACAGGGTCAAGGTTCGGGTCATGACCTGTACCCTAGGGATGGAATGCCCCGCTGTGCAAGGGGCAAAAATTCCCCTATGGCCGCGCGAATGAACGAATTTGTCCGCTCGATACTGACCCTTCCGACCAGCGAAGCTGCCGGTGACGCGCCGCAGAAATTGCTGCTGCACAGTTGCTGTGCGCCCTGTTCGGGTGAGGTGATGGAGGCGATGAGCGCCAGCGGCATCGATTACACCATCTTTTTCTATAACCCCAACATCCACCCCAAAGAGGAATATCTGCTGCGTAAGGAGGAGAATATTCGCTTTGCCGAGGTGCATGGCGTCCCCTTTGTCGATGCCGATTATGACAGCGCCAATTGGTTCAAACGCGCCAAGGGGATGGAATGGGAACCCGAACGCGGTATCCGCTGCACCATGTGTTTTGACATGCGTTTTGAACGCACCGCGCTTTATGCCCATGAAAATGGCTTTCCGATCATCACATCATCGCTCGGTATTTCGCGCTGGAAAAATATGGCGCAAATCAACGATTGCGGCGAACGGGCGGCAAGCCATTACCCCGGCATCAAATATTGGACATTCAATTGGCGCAAGGGCGGCGGCGGCGCGCGGATGATCGAAATTTCCAAGCGCGAACATTTTTACCAGCAGGAATATTGCGGCTGCGTCTATTCGCTGCGCGACACCAATACCCACCGCGTTGCGCAGGGGCGCGAAGAAATCCGCATCGGCGAAAAATATTATGGCGATGAAGACGCGGATTAGGTTTCTCGTACGAAATTCGCAAAATATCGAATTTCGGCGCCGCACCAGCCTGCACCCCGAAACGATAGTTTCGGATCAGATCCTTGCCGTTTGTGCCCTTCCCATGCTAGCGCGGCGCGCGATGCGGCGATTGCTCCTCACCCTTGGTTTGTTTTTCGCGCTTTTGGGCGCCAGCCTGCATGTTGAGGCGGCGGAACACCCATGGGCTGAAAGCGCGGCCAGCCAGATGGCGCATCAGGCTGATGGCGACAGCCAGGATGGTGAAAGCCAAAAATCCGCCGAACATGGCAGCCTGTGCCACCATCATTGCCCCAATGCCGCGCTGGATGCAGTGCGCGACGCGGCGCAGATGACGCTGGCCGCGATGCGCCCCACCGCTGCCATTGCTGCACCCATGGGCGGGTTTAACCCGCGTCCACCGGTTGAACCGCCCGCCGCCTGATTTTGCGCCCATCGGCACGTGACGGGCCTGTCACGCCGCCCCTACGCCCCCGCAATTTCAGGATTTTTCCATGCACCGTCCAATTTGGGGCGCGGCCATTTTGGTCGCCCTTTGGTCGAGCAGCGCCGCTGCCGAACCTATCACGCTTGATGCGGCGATTGCCCGCGCGCTGGCCGTTGCGCCCGAAAATCAAATTGGCATTGCCGCTGCTGATGCCGCGCGCGCCGGCGTTATCACCGCTGCCACCCGCCCATTGGGTGAAGTTACGGTTGAGGCTGAAAATGCCATTGGATCGGGCGCATATTCGCGCTTTAATCAGGCCGAAATTACCGCCAGCTACAGCCAGCCGATAGAAAATGGCGCCCGGCGCGCCGCGCGCATTTCATTGGCAGAACGGCAGGGGGGTGTGGCCACCGCCGCTGCGCTCACCCGGCGGCTCGACGTTGCAGCAGCGGTTGAGCGGGCCTTTATCGACGTGCAAATAGCCGATGCAGCCCTGCAAATCGCCACCGCACGTCTGACCCAAGAAGAAGCGTTGCGCACCGAGGCTATCCGCCGGGTGCGTGGCTACAAAGACCCGCTGTTCGTCGAAACCGCCGCCAATGGCCGGGTAGCCGAAGCATCGCTGGCACGCGATGAAGCGCACGCCAATGCAGCGGCAGCGCGCGCCACGCTCGCCCATTTTTGGGGCGGGGATGGCAGCGATGTTGCGGTGAATGGCGAATTGCTGCGCCCCGATGGCGATGGTGCAGCATTGCTGGCAAGCGCCGATGGCCTGTTGGCAGAGGCGTTGCTTGCCAGTGCGCGCGCTGAGGTGGCGCACGAACGGGCATCGGCAACGAATGATTATCGCTGGAGCGCGGGCGCACGATATTTGCGCGAATCGCGCGATGTGGCGCTGGTCGCGGGCATCACCATCTCGCTGGGCGGCAACCGCAATCGTGGGAATATCGCCCAAGCAGAGGCGCAGGAACGCCAACTGGCCGCCGAACAAGCGGCCAATCTGGCGGAGCGCGAACGCCGGTTGCTCCAGCTCATCGCCATGGCAGAGGCGGCGCGCACCCGCGCCAATCGGCTGGTGCGCGACATTTACCCGATTAACGCGCGGACATTGGCCGAGGTGCGCGCGGGCTATAATCGCGGCGGTTTCAGTTTTCAGAATATCATCGAAGCGGCCGACACCATCGCCGCCACGCAGGATGACTGGCTGGCCGCCGTCACCCGTTACCGCGATTTATTGCCCGAAATTGACCGGCTGACCGGGCGCTTTGCCGCCATCGCCGCCCCCCAGTTGCAGGAGAATTTGCCATGAAATCGAAAATATTTGCCATGGCAATCGCGCCGGTTATCGCACTGGTGCTGGGCGCGTGCAGCGCGAGCGCTCCGGTCGCCGAACAGGATGAACATGGTGCAGCAGAAGTGGCGCAGGGCACAACCCGCATCACCGCCGATGCCGCGCGCGCGGCGGGGATAAAAATGGAAATCGCGGGGCCTGCCGACATTGGTGAGGTGCGCGAGCTATATGGCACCGTCACGCTCAGCCCCGGGGCGCGTTCGGAAATTCGCGGGCAATTCCCCGGCCGCATCATCACTATGGTCAAAAATGTCGGTGACACCGTCCGGCGCGGCGAATTGGTTGCGCGGATTGAATCGTCCGAAAGCCTCCAAACCTACCCCGTTTATGCGGCGACATCAGGGGTGGTCGCCGAACGCAATGGCAATGCGGGCGATGTCACCTTCGACCGCGCGCTATATGTGTTGACCGATCCGGCGGCGAACAGCGCGACATTTAACATTTTCCCGCGCGATCTGGGGCAAATCC
>CAUJJQ010000218.1 GCA_963205285.1 Pseudomonadota bacterium
CACCAATGGGGAATGTTTCCTGGTGCTCGAATCGGGCACGCAGGTAAAGGTTTCGCGTTCCTACCGGGACGTGGTGGCGCGCTTCGTGCATTAAGAACGCGCAGGTCAACGGCGTTCGGCAAAAAAATCCCTGAGCAGCGCTGCTGATTCCGCCGCCAATATGTCACCATATATTTCGGGGTGATGGTGGATGGTCGGCTGGGTAAAAAGGCGCGGCCCGTGGATAATTGCCCCACCTTTGGCATCCTCCGCCCCATAATATAGCCGCGTGATCCGCGCATGGGCTATGGCCCCTGCACACATGGCGCAAGGTTCGAGCGTCACCCACAGCGCGCAATCGATCAGCCTGTCACTACCGAGATGCTGGGCGGCGGCGCGGATTGCCGCAATTTCAGCATGGTGGCTGGGGTCATGGCGCCCGCGCGGGGCATTCGCCCCTTCGCCGATAATTGCCCCCTTGTGGGTGATGACCGCGCCCACCGGCACTTCGCCCGCATGTGCAGCGGCGGCAGCGAGGGCCAGCGCGCGGCGCATTGGGAACATGGGGTCGGCAATGGACATTCGCCTCCTTAACCGCCAAAAAGCCGCACGTCATGCGCGCCTTGCGCTTGACTCGGTGCGATGCGCGCTATAGGGGCGCGGCTTTCCGGCAATAATCTCAGCCAAGGGTTTTCAATCATGTCGCGCATTTGCGAACTGACCGGCAAGGGCCGTCAGGTGGGGCACAATGTTTCCCACGCCAACAACAAGACCAAGCGCACGTTCCTGCCGAACCTGCACAATGTCACCTTGATGTCCGATGTCATGGGCCAAAGCTATCGCCTGCGCGTTTCGACGCACGGGTTGCGTTCGGTCGAACACGTCGGCGGGCTCGACAATTGGTTGCTCAAGACCAAGGACGAAGACCTGAGCCTGCGTGCGCGCCGCCTAAAGCGCGACATTGGCAAAAAGGCTGCCACTGCCGCCGCTTAAGGCAGGTCGCGCAAGTTTTTAAGGGCGGTTCCCCGATGGGGGAGCCGCCCTTTTGCTGTTGCGAAGCGGCGCGCATTTTTGCTGAATATTAGGCAACAAAATTGTTCAGCATCCAATCAGTGCGCGCGCCCTAATTCTTCCCACAAGCTCCCAAAAGGGGTGGTGATAGGAGAAGAAAGATGCTGATTCGCAAATCCTTGCTTGGTCTTGCCGCTGCTGCCAGCACTGTCAGTGCCTTTGCCGCCACCCCGGCGATCGCCGGACGGCACGACCGTGGCCATCGTTACGAACGCACCTATGACCCCAACTATGGTCAGGGCTATCGCTATGATGGCAATAATGACCGGCGTTATGATCGCGGCTATGACCGCAACTACGACCGCAATTATGACCGGCGCTACGACAACCGCTATGATAATCGTTACGACAACCGATACGATAATCGCGGTTATGACCGGCGCTATGATGATCGCTATGATGGCCGTTATGACCGGCGCTATCGTTGCGACAATGGCACCGGCGGCACCATCATCGGCGGCGTAGTTGGCGCCGTGGCGGGCAGCGAAGTTGCCGGTCGGCGCGGGGATCGCACCGCAGGCGCGATTATCGGTGGGGTGATTGGTGCCATTGCGGGCCGTGCCATCGACCGGTCGAACAGCAACTGCCGCTGATAATTTAGCTTACCCATATCATCCCAACCCTGGTCCGGCGGGGATGATATGGCTGGGGGGACGCGGGCCAAATCCGCCTCCCCCCAAATTTGTGTGCGCACGCATCGACGCGCCCCTATTGCCACAAATGCCCCCCTACTTTATCGCTGCGGCCAAGTCCCGGTGCCAGCATGTGGCATCGGTGGGAATGATTGGATTTGTCCATGGTGGACAGACAGGGGTTTTCGGGCACAGGCGCTGCACGTCATCGTGGCGCGACATATCGCGACCCTCCTGCCAGAATGCAGCATCATGGCGCTGTGCCGATTATAGCCGCGCTTGACCTTGGTACCAATAATTGCCGTTTGCTGATCGCCCGCCCAGAGGGGGAGGAGTTCACGATTATCGATGCCTATTCGCGCATCGTCCGGCTGGGTGAAGGATTGGCGTTGACCGGTGAATTATCACACGCGGCAATGGCAAGGGCGATGGATGCGCTGAGCCATTGTGCCGACAAATTACGTCGCCGCCGGGTGACGTTGTCGCGTTCGGTGGCGACTGAGGCATGCCGGCAGGCGGTCAATGGCGGCGAGTTTATCACGCGCGTGGCCAGCGAAACGGGCATTTTGCTGGACGTCATCAACCCGAAGGAGGAGGCGCGGCTCGCCGTCCTGGGCTGTCACCGTCTGCTTTCGCCGGGTGATGGGCCAGCGCTCATATTCGACATTGGTGGCGGTTCGACCGAATTGGTGCTGGTCGAAGACGGGTCGGATGGCCCGGTGATACGCGACTGGCTGTCGTTGCCATGGGGTGTTGTATCGTTGACAGAGGCAGAGCGTCATGCCGACGACAGCGCCGAAACACGCGCTGCGGCCTATGGCGCGATGCGTGCGCGCGCACGTTCAGGTTTTGCCGAGTTCGCGGCGCGGATCGCCCCGTTGCACGGCGGACTTGCCAGCTGTCGCTTGCTGGGCACCAGCGGTACGGTGACCACGCTCGCCTCCATGCACCTGCAACTGCCCAGCTATGATCGTTCGCGTGTCGATGGGTTGATCGTTGAAAGTGCCGATTTTCTTGCCCTTTGTCAGGGGTTGGCGATGCGCAGCCTCGCTGAACGTGAAACACTGCCCTGCATCGGGCGCGAACGGGCGGATCTGGTGGTCGCGGGCTGTGCCATTTTGCATGAGATTTGCGCAATATGGCCGAGCGAAATGCTCCATGTCGCAGATCGCGGGGTACGCGAAGGGGTGCTGCGCGAGATGGTCCGCTTGCAATTATCCCCTACGGCTGCGAGGCGGGGGCGATGAGCACACGCGGCAGCAAAAGCGGGACGACAAGGGTTAAGACCGCGCGCAATCGCACAGCGGCATCGACCCGGTGGCTGGCGCGCCAGCTCAACGACCCATATGTCAAGCGCGCCAAGGCGGAGGGATATCGCAGCCGCGCTGCCTATAAATTGATTGAACTCGACGAAAAATACGCCTTGCTCAATGGTCGGCGCGCGATTGTCGATCTGGGGGTTGCGCCGGGTGGTTGGGCGCAGGTGGTGCGCAAAATGGCGCCCGATGCGCGTATCGTCGGTATCGACCTCCTCCCCACCGATCCGATCGCCGGGGCCGAATTTTTGACCATGGATTTCATGGATGACGCTGCGCCCGATGCGATTATGGAACTGCTCGGGGGTGCGCCCGATCTCGTCCTTTCCGACATGGCGGCGAATACCGTCGGCCACCCGCAGACCGACCATTTGCGCACCATCGCTTTGGCAGAGGCGGCGGCAGATTTTGCGATAATGATGTTGCAACCGGGCGGTGCCTTTGTCGCCAAAGTTTTTCAAGGCGGCACAAGCGGCGACCTCCTCACACTGCTCAAGCAAAATTTCA
>CAUJJQ010000219.1 GCA_963205285.1 Pseudomonadota bacterium
TAAAATCGGCCTTGAAAGCGCGCGCAGCGGCATCGCCCACAGCATGGATGAGGCGCTGGCCGTCATCGAAACCACCGGCTTGCCCGCGATTATTCGGCCCAGTTTCACGCTGGGCGGCACGGGTGGCGGCATCGCCTATAACCGCGAGGAGTTTGAGGCGATTGTCCGTTCCGGGCTCGCCGCGTCGCCCACCACCGAAGTGTTGATTGAGGAATCGCTGCTCGGCTGGAAAGAATATGAGATGGAGGTTGTCCGCGACAAAAAGGACAATTGCATCATCATCTGTTCGATTGAAAATGTCGATCCGATGGGGATCCACACTGGCGACAGCATCACCGTCGCGCCCGCGCTGACGCTGACCGACAAAGAATATCAGATCATGCGCAACGCCAGCATCGCCTGCTTGCGCGAAATTGGCGTCGAAACCGGCGGGTCGAACGTGCAATTTGCGGTCAACCCAAAGGATGGCCGCCTGATCGTCATCGAAATGAACCCGCGCGTGTCGCGTTCATCGGCGCTGGCATCCAAGGCCACCGGATTTCCGATTGCCAAGGTCGCGGCCAAGCTGGCGGTTGGCTATACGCTCGATGAAATAACCAACGACATAACCGGCTGCACGCCAGCATCCTTTGAACCGACGATTGATTATATCGTCACCAAAATCCCGCGTTTCGCCTTTGAAAAATTCAAAGGGTCGCAGCCGCTGCTGACCACCGCGATGAAATCTGTCGGCGAAGTCATGGCGATTGGCCGCAACATCCACGAAAGCCTGCAAAAGGCGCTGCGCGGGCTGGAAACCGGGCTTTCCGGGTTCAACTTCATCGACCATCTGATAGGCGCCGACCGCGACACACTGATTGCCGAATTGGCACGCCCGACGCCCGAACGGCTGCTGGTGGCCGCGCAGGCGCTGCGCGAAGGTATCTCGATAGAGGATGTCGCGCATATTACCGGCTATGACCGCTGGTTTTTGGACCGGATTGCCGAAATTATTGCGGCGGAAAATGACGTGCTGACCAATGGCCTGCCGCGCGATGCGGCGGGGATGCGGCACCTCAAATCCATGGGTTTTTCGGACAAGCGGCTCGCCTACCTCGCGCTGCGTTCAACCAATATAAAGGATGGTATGGACCGCGCGGTCGCCAACAGCAGCGGGCTGCTCCACGATGCGATGGTGGCGATGGCGGGTGCGCTCAACGAAGGCGAAGTGCGCGCGCTGCGCCATAAATTGGGCGTCCGCCCGGTCTATAAACGCATCGACAGTTGCGCGGCGGAATTCGCCGCCATCACCCCTTATATGTATTCGACATATGAAGCGCCTGCTTTTGGCGAGCCGCAATGCGAAGCAGCACCCAGCGACGCGCGCAAGATCGTCATATTGGGGGGTGGCCCCAACCGGATCGGGCAGGGGATAGAGTTTGACTATTGCTGCTGCCATGCCTGTTTCGCGCTGTCCGAAGCCGGTTTTGAAACGATCATGGTCAACTGCAACCCCGAAACGGTTTCAACCGATTATGACACGTCGGACCGGCTATATTTTGAACCGCTGACCAGCGAAGATGTGCTCGAAATATTGCATGTGGAGGCATCGCGCGGCGAACTGGTCGGCGTCATCGTCCAGTTCGGCGGGCAAACACCGCTCAAACTAGCGCAGGATTTGGCGCGCGCGGGCATCCCCATTTTGGGGACATCGCCCGATGCCATCGACCTTGCCGAAGACCGCGAACGATTTGCCGCGCTGGTCAATAAATTGGGGCTTAAACAGCCGGAAAATGGCATTGCCCGTAGTCGGGAGGAGGCGTTGGCGGTTGCCGCGCGCATCGGTTATCCGGTGCTGACGCGCCCATCCTATGTGCTGGGTGGTCGCGCGATGGAAATCGTCGATGGGCCGGCCGCGCTTGAAACCTATATCGACACCGCCGTCCATGTATCGGGCGACAGCCCCGTCCTTATCGACCGCTATCTGCGCGATGCGATAGAGGTCGATGTCGATGCTTTGTGCGATGCCGACGATGCGGTGGTGGTTGCCGGGATTTTGCAACATATAGAGGAAGCGGGCGTCCATTCGGGGGACAGCGCCTGTTCCATCCCGCCCTATAGCCTCGACGCCGCGACAATTCTGGAAATTGAGCGCCAGACAGGGGTGCTGGCCCGCGCGTTAAAAGTGCGGGGGCTGATGAACATTCAGTTCGCGGTCAAGGATGGCGAGGTTTATCTGATAGAGGTGAACCCGCGTGCCAGCCGCACCGTGCCCTTTGTCGCCAAAGCGATTGGCGCGCCGATTGCCAAAATCGCCGCACGGGTGATGGCAGGCGCGAAAATCGCCGATTGTCCGCCGATAAGCCGCGATATTGCGCACGTCGCGGTCAAGGAAGCGGTCTTCCCCTTTGCCCGTTTCCCCGGCGTTGACCCGCTGCTTTCCCCCGAAATGCGTTCTACGGGGGAGGTTATGGGGATTGATGCGAGCTTCCCGGTCGCCTTTGCCAAGGCGCAATTGGGCGCGGGCAATGCGGTGGGCGGCGCGGGCACGGCGTTCATCTCCGTGCGTGATGACGACAAGCCGCGCATCTTGGCAGCGGCCCAGCGACTGGTGGCAAGCGGTTGGCAGATTGTCGCAACGGGCGGCACTGAACGCTATTTGCGGGATGCTGGCGTTGCCGTCGAACGGGTGAACAAGGTGGCAGAGGGTCGCCCCCACATTGTCGACAAGATAAAGGATGGGCATATCCAGTTGATTTTCAACACAACCCACGGGCGGCAATCCGAACAGGACAGCGCGTCGATCCGCGCGTCCGCGCTCAGCGCCAACATCGCTTATTATACGACAGCGGCGGCGGCGGACGCTGCATCACAGGCGATTTCCAGCGAAGATGCGCGCCATCTTGATGTTCGGCCATTGCAGGCTTATTATAGTGCAATCTGAACCCCCCTGCATTGTTGGTGCTGGCCATTCGGGCAAGCAACGACGGCGAGGCTCCACTCGCCGGGGACGCAGATTATTTTGCAAAAGGCATGCGTAAAATGGCAAGCGTTGAAAAACTTCCGATGTTGGCAGAAGGCTATGAAAAGCTGACGGCGAGCTTGTCGGTTTTGAAAGCCGAGCGGCCATCGATTGTCGATGCGATTGAAGAAGCGCGCGCGCACGGCGACCTTTCGGAAAACGCCGAATATCATGCTGCCAAGGAACGGCAGGGGCAGGTTGAAGCGTCGATTGCCGATATAGAGGATAAATTGTCGCGCGCGCAGATCATCGATCCGGTCAGCCTGTCGGGCGACCGCATCGTTTTTGGCGCGACCGTGACTCTGTTGGATGAGGATGAAAAGCCCGTCCGTTACCAGATTGTCGGGCAGACCGAAGCCGATGCCAAGATCGGCCGGATCAGCTATAACGCGCCCTTGGGCCGTGCGCTGATTGGCAAGCGGGTGGGTGATGAGGTTGAGGTGACGGTGCCGTCGGGCGACCGTTGGTTCGCGGTTTCCAAAATCGAATTTATCTGAAGCACGGGGGCCATTGCCCCCGCCCGTGTCTCGACTTCGCTCCACACGAACGGGTTAGTTTTTCCCCCCCCCCCCCTTCGGAGCCATCGCAGTCGAGATAGGAACAGATAGCGCGTTCGCCGTTCAAATCGTCGGAACCAGCCGGGCTGACCGCCGCCTGATCAGTCCTGATCGGGGGTCAGCAGGCGGTGCAGGTGGACGATGACATATTTCATTTCCGCATCATCGACCGTGCGCTGCGCCGCGCCGCGCCATGCCGCCTCTGCGGCCTTATAGTCAGGGAAAAAGCCAACGACGTCGATTGCCGATAGATCCTTGAAATCCAAGGTCCGGGGGTCTTTGACGCGACCGCCAAAGACCAGATGCATTTTGCTCATAGGGGCGACTCATTTTGGCGCATAGCTGCGCGGGGAGGGGGGTGGCGCGCCCCCTACCAAGCTGTATCGGCAAGGACAAGTTTAGCCGCCGGTATATTCGTCATCCACCTCTGCTTCGTCGCGGCGGCGCTGCACCAGATTATTGGCGAGATAGCCGAGCAAGGCGCCCGCGACCAGACCTGCGGCAATGGCGGCGATGGGGCGTTCGGCTACCAGTCCGCGCGATGCATGCAGCGCCTTGTCATACGCACCGCGCCCCCTGGCAACATAGGCGTTATTGTCGGCGCGGCTGCGCGCTTCCCCATAAACGCTGGCGATGCGTTCCCGCGCGGCGGTTGCCGCATCCCGCGCGCCGTCCGACAAAGCAGTGACGCTGGCGCTGGCGCGTGTGCGACCGTCATCCAATTTTTCCATCCAACTGCTATTCTTCATGGAGAGCCTCCTGATTATCATTGTCCGAGGGCGGCAGGTCGTTGCCACCATCCGCCATCATGTCGCTCTGTGCCAAGGCTTCGCTGAACGAGAGCTTACCCGCCGCCCAGCCATATCCGCGTTGCAACATGACGGGGGCATGGGCGATGATCGGGCGACGGAAAACCCAAGCGAGAAGCGCGGCGATACCAAAGCCGATGCGTACTGGGTGCGAGCGGGCGTGGGTGACGATTTCGCGCCGCGCGGTGGTGAGGCCGGTTTTGGCGCTGTCCAATGCGTCCGCCTTTAACCGTGCAGGGGTCAAACGCGCACGCGTTGTGTCGATGCTGGATAGCAGATTTTGCCGGCTGGCGGCGGCCCTTTGTCCCGCCGCTTCCACTTTTTCGACGTCGGCGCTCATTTCTGTCGCCAAGCATTGAGCGCGCGGCGCAGCGTCTTTCCATGGCTGCGAACAACCATCGCAGCGACAATGGCCAGTGCGAATAATGCCGCTGGAACCAAAAAGCCTGCCCATGGATTGGCCAGCCAAATGTTGAGCGCGACAACACCCGCCAGTGCAAGGCTGAGCAGGCCGATGAGTGCGAGGC
>CAUJJQ010000220.1 GCA_963205285.1 Pseudomonadota bacterium
TTGCGCCAATTCGGGCTGGAGATTTTCACCGTCAATCTGGTCGGGCGCGCATCGGTGCGCGAACTGGGCCTGTTGATGACCGCGATCATGGTCGCGGGCCGTTCGGGTTCGGCCTTTGCCGCGCAATTGGGGACGATGAAACTGACGGAGGAAGTGGACGCGCTGCGCACCATCGGCGTATCACCGATGGAGGCATTGGTGCTGCCGCGCGTCTTTGCGACCTTGTTGATGATGCCGCTGCTCGGTTTTTATGCATCGCTAGCGGCGATTTTGGGTGGCGGGCTGTTTTGCTGGTTCGGGCTGGATGTTCCGCCGCTGACCTATACTCAATTGTTGCGGGACATCATCCCGATGACCGACCTCTACGCCTTGCTGATAAAGGCGCCGGTTTTCGGCATGGTGGTGGCGGTGACCGGCTGTTACCACGGGATGCAGGTCAAATCCAACGCGGAGGAGGTTGGCCGGCGCACGACCGATGCGGTGGTGCAGGGCATTTTCCTCGTCATCGTGCTTGATGCCTTTTTTGCGGTATTTTTCACCGGGATTGGCTGGGACTGATGGTCGCACAATCGCCCTTTGCCCATGCCGACGACCGGCACCCGCATGATGATATTGCGATAAAGGTGCGCGGATTGCGCAACGCCTTTGGCGCGCAGGTCATCCACGACCACCTCGACCTTGATGTCCGGATGGGGGAGATTTTGGGCGTAGTCGGCGGATCGGGCACCGGTAAATCGGTGCTGATGCGTTCCATCATCGGACTGCAAAGCCCCGAAGAAGGCAGCGTCGACGTGTTCGGCGTTTCAACCATCGGCCCGGCGGACAGTGCAGCGCAGCGCGACATTCGCCGCCGTTGGGGGGTATTGTTTCAGGGCGGCGCGCTGTTTTCAACGCTGACGGTGGCGGAAAATGTGCAGGTGCCAATCCGCGAATATTTCCCCGCCATCAGTGATGATCTGCTCGACCGGATTGCCGCCTATAAGGTGGTGCTGGCGGGGCTTCCCGCCAATGCAGGCCCCAAATACCCCGCCGAATTGTCGGGCGGGATGGTGAAACGTGCCGCGCTCGCCCGGGCATTGGCGCTCGACCCGGCGCTGCTGTTCCTCGATGAACCGACCGCCGGACTGGACCCGATCAGCGCAGCAGCATTTGACGCGTTAATCCGCGATCTGGCCGATACCTTGGGGCTGACCGTCCTTCTCATCACCCACGACCTCGACACGCTGCACAGCGTGTGCGACCGGGTGGCGGTGCTGGCCGACAAAAAAGTAATCGCCATCGGCACGATTGACGAACTGGTCGCCAGTGACCATCCATGGATTGGCGAATATTTCACCGGCCCGCGCGGGCGGATGGCCGCACAAGCCGACGAACGGCGAGCGCACGCCGTGGGGGCGCAAATGGAGGATAAGCAGCGCTGATGGAAAATCGTTCCAACAATGTGCTGGTGGGGGCAATCACCCTCCTCCTCCTGCTCGCGGTGGCGGGCTTTACCGTCTGGCTGGCGAATACAGGCGGAGGCGCGCGCGATGAATATGATATTTTCTTCAAACAATCGGTCGATGGGCTGAACCGGGGGTCGCCGGTGCTCTATTCGGGGGTGCAGGCGGGACAGGTCATCCACATCGCGCTGTGGAAGCCCGACCCGCAATTTGTCCGCGTGCGGATTGCGGTGGACCGCGATTTCCCGATTTCGCAGGGGACAACCGCGACCTTGCAAGGGGTTGGCTTTACCGGCGTGTCGCAAATCCAGTTGGAAGGAACCGTCGCTGGTGCGCCCAGCCTGCCGCAACGCGGGCCAGCCGGACGCCCGGTCATCCCCACCAAACGCGCCGGATTGGGGGAGATTTTGGCAACTGCCCCGCAATTGCTCGAACGATTATCAACGCTGACCGAACGGCTGACCGAACTCGCCGATGACCGCAACCAACAATCGGTCCGCGCCATCCTCGACAATGTCGAAAGCCTGACCGGCACATTGGCGCGCAACGGGCCGCAACTGGATGCGACCTTGGCCGACGCACGGCGCACCGCAGCAGCAGCAGCAGCAGCAGCGGAACAGGTCGCCGCGCTCGCCCAATCGACCAATGCGCTGGTGGATGGGGAGGGACGGCCAATGATTGCCCAATTGCGCAGCACGGTTGCCGCCGCCGAACAATCGATCACCGCGTTGCAGGGCGCGATCAATGACGCGCGCCCCGGATTACAGACGTTTTCATCACGCACTGTGCCAGAGGCGAACGCGCTGATCCGCGATTTGCGGCGCAGCGCGCAAACGCTCTCCAACGTCGCAGACCGGCTCGACCAACAGGGGGCGAGCGGGGTTATTTCACCGCGCCTGCCCGATTATGAGGGGAATTGACCATGCGGCTAAAAACATATTGCACCGCCACCATCACCCCCCTCCTCCTCGTCGGCTGCGTGTCGCTGGGCGGCGGCAAGCCACCCGACCAATTGCTTAACCTGACACTGGCGGGGGATGGCGTTGCCGCAGGGACGGTGCGCAGCGGCGCGATTGGCAGCGCGCTCATCGTCCAAATGCCCAGCGTGCCGCAAAAATTGCGCAACGTGCGCATTCCGGTCGAAAGCGGCGGCACCGCCATCGCCTATGTCCCCGAAGCGCAATGGGTGGAACCGCCCGCGCGGCTGTTCCAGCGGCTGCTCACCGAAAGCATCGCCGCATCCTCCAACCGGCTGGTCTTGAACGAAAGCGAAAATATCACCGGCCCGGGGGAGGTTTTGACCGGCGAACTCAGCAATTTTGGCATTAGCGCCGACACGCGCGAAGCGGTGGTCAGCTTCGCCGCTGTGCGTTTGCAGGCCGATGGGCAACAGGTGGTGCAGCGCCGGTTTGAAGCGCGCGTGCCGATTGCCCAAATCGATGCGATGGGGGCCGCGGCTGCATTGTCGCGCGCCGCCAATCAGGTCGCGGCAGAGGTTTCGGTGTGGATGGCGGAAGGAAGCTAAGTTGGATTTTACGGGCAGAATTGCATGGGTTACCGGCGCGTCATCCGGGATTGGTCGGGCATTGGCGCTGGCGCTGGCGGGGCGGGGCGCACGCCTCATCCTTTCTGGTCGGCGCGAAAGCGCGCTTGACGAAGTGGCCGCACAAATAGCCGGCGGTGCGCTTGTCCTGCCCTTTGACACCACAGATTTGGGGGGCCTTGCCGATATTGTCGAACGCGCCGCCAATTGGGCCGGACGGATCGACATTTTGGTCAATAATGCCGGGATCAGCCAACGCAGTCTTGCGGTGGACAGCGACCCGGCGGTGTATGACGCGGTAATCGGCACCGATTTGATCGCGCCCATTCACCTGACCCAATATTGTCTGCCCCATCTGATCAAAAACGGCACCGGACATATTGTCGCCATCTCCAGCATCGCCGGGCGCTGCGGCGTGCCGCTGCGCACCGCCTATTGCGCTGCAAAACACGGGCTTATCGGTTATATGGACGCGCTGCGCGCCGAAACCACCACCGCTTATGGTCTGCAAGTGCTGAACGTCCTGCCCGGCTCTGTCGCCACCAATGTCGCGCGCAACGCGCTGACCGCCCATGGCGCGCCACAGGGGTTTAGTGATGATAATATCGACAAAGGCCTGTCGGCGGACGCCTGTGCGAGTGCGATTGTCGATGCGATGCTGGCGGGCAAGCGCGAAATCATCGTGGCCCAAGGGTTCGAGGCGCAAATGGCCGCGCTGCGCCAATCGGATGGGGAGGCTTTGTTCGACCTTACCGCGCAATTGGGTGCGCGATTTGCCACCGGCGGGGTAGTGTAATTTTCACCAGATAGGTTTGTTTCTTTCCTACATATAGTCATATGGGTTAAGCGCGACACTTCCAAACGGGGGTGGCGACGATGGCAGCGTGGCAGAATATCATTGGCAAGGCGGTGGATGCGGCGGACTTTGATGCCCATGTGTGCCAGCTAAGTGGCTGGAAATGGCGCCCGCGATTCATCACGCTCCACAACAGCGCCGTCCCATCACTCGACCAGCGGCCAGATGGCTTAACCCGCCAGCATATCGACAATCTGGCGTCTTATTATCAGCGGCTTGGCTGGCGCGCGGGGCCGCATCTGTTCATCGATGACCGGCAGATCTGGTTGTTCAGCCCGATCACTCTGCCCGGCCGCCATTCGCCAAGCTGGAACCGCGTCGCCATCGGCGTCGAGATGCTGGGCGATTATGCGCGGGAGGATTTTTTGACCGGGCGCGGGGCAAAAGTGCGCGCGCTTACCATATCAGCGCTGGCCACCCTGTCCCGCCACCTGTCGCTGCCGCCCGAAACCCTGCGGCTCCACAAAGAAGACCCGGCGACCAGCCATGACTGCCCCGGCAAAAATGTCGATAAGGTGGCGATAATTGCCGATGTCAGGTGTGCGCTGGCAATTTAGGGTCAGGGCCCTAACGGATGCGCATTTTATCGCCGATGATGCTGACCTCTGCCAGCGCATTCATATATGTCTGGCCGAGCAGCGGGGTAGACAATTGGTCATCACGCATCACCGCGCCCGATATGTCGATCCGTTCGACACCGCCGACCGAAATCGACGCGATGCGAATGGGGGCAAAGCTTGTTTCGCCATTGGCGGTCATCGCCCGACCACGCCACGCATCAGGCGGCGGCACCTCTATGCCCGCCGCGCGCGCAGCCGATTCGGGCAGGATCACCATCGATGCGCCAGTATCCACCACCATGGTCAGCGGACGGCCGTTAATCAGCGCGGGCGCGCGAAAATGCCCATCGACATCGCGGGTGAGTTCGGTGCGCGCGTGGGATGGGGATGTGGCGGGCGTGCCGGGTGGGTTGGGCGCGCTGGGTGCAGGCGCGTTTAACCCCGCGCTCCCCGCATCAAACAGGCGTGGCACGGCAATACCGGCCAAAAAAGTTCCGGCAGTCAGCACAAGGAGCAGTCGGCCAAACATGGCGGCAGCATAGAGTGGCATCGCTACTAAGCGGTAAAGAGGGCTGCGGGGTGGACGTGCCGGGTTTTCAACTCCACCCCGTTCGTATCGAGCGAAGTCGAAACAGGGAGCCTGAAATCCACTAAAATGGCGCACCCCCATTTCCCAGCCATGAAATGTTCCCTTTCCCCATAAATGCCTATAAGGCCGCAACGCTATGCATGATGCGCCACAACCAACCGGGCCAAATGACGCCGCCGAAGCCTTGCCGCCACTGCGTTTGCGCCTGTCGCGCGGGGCCCAAGGGTTAGGGGCAGCGCTGGTCGATGGCGTGCGCGAAGGCGTTGGGGCTGTCCGCGCCCTCTTTTCGGCCAATTGGCACCGGCGCTGGTTTCGCTGGCTGAGTTATGCTGGGGCGGCGGCGCTCCTGTCCTTTTTTGCCTTGTGGTTTTTTGTCATCCGCGGGCTGCCCGACGCATCGACGCTGGTAAATTATCAGCCGCCGCTGCCGACGATTGTGCGCGATGTCGATGGCGTGCCGACGCACAGTTTTGCGCGCGAACGGCGGGTGCAACTTGATTATAACGAATTTCCGCCGCTGTTGGTGCGTTCGTTCATGGCGGCAGAGGATCGCACCTTTTTCAGCCATGGCGGGGTTGATTACCCCGGCTTTTTTGGCGCGGTTTTCGACTATGTCACCAAAATCGGGTCGGGCGAACGCGCGCGCGGTGGTTCGACGATCACCCAACAGGTCGCCAAAAATATCCTGCTTGGCGATGAATATTCGATCACTCGCAAGCTCAAAGAAATCATCGTCGCCTACCGGATAGAAGGCGCGCTGACCAAACAGCAGATCATGACGCTCTACCTCAACGAAATACCTCTCGGGCGGCAGAGCTTTGGTGTGCAGGCGGCGACACGCGCCTAT
>CAUJJQ010000221.1 GCA_963205285.1 Pseudomonadota bacterium
TTGCGTGGTTCGGCCTCGTCGTCATCCTCTATGTCGCGCTCAAAATGGTGTGGGAAGGCTGGCATGAGGTGCAGCCGCTCGTCCTCGCGATGCTATAGGGCGCAACAGGCTATGGGGTGGGCGGTGATGTGGCAGACAGCATCGCCGCCATCCCCTCCCAAATTTTGTTCACCGCCTTCAAAGGGCGGATCATCACCTTGAAATCGCTGATTTCGCCGGCTTCATTCCAGCGGATGATGTCCACTCCGTTGATGAATATACCATCGAGCGTGAGGGTGAATTCGAGCATCGCACAATCGCCCTCGACAATCTCACGGACATAGGTGAAATCGCCCTGTCCGCCCAAAACCCGCGATGCCGCATCGAGATAGGCGAACGTCTTGGCGCGCCCGACCTGCGGCGTGTGGACGACGGGCGAATGAAAGACCGCATCCTCGGCCAGCAAGGCCATCAGCGCGTCCGCACCCTTGCCGTCCGCCATATATTGGTGCCAGCGGGCCACCCCTTCGCGTGCGCGGCTCATGCGTGGTTCGCCTGATGGTTCAGCGTCGAGCCCCCAAGGTAGAACATGATTTTCCCTCCATCATATCAATATCTTGCCACAAATGCGCGCTTCATGGGTCAAGAGCCAGCTTTTTGTTTCGACCCCGCGCCCGGCGGAATAATTTTCCCCCGCACCTGCTGCCAGCACGCGGTGACAGGGGATGAGGATGGGGAAGGGGTTGTGTGCGCAGGCCCCGCCGATGGCGCGCGCGCTGCTGGCGCACGCCTGCGCCAGTGCGCCATAGGTCATGGTGGCACCATAGGGGATGGCGGCAATCGCGTCGCGCAACACTGTGCCGCGCGCGCTTTTGGCGGGGCGTAGCGGCAGGTCGAAAACTTGGCGTTTGCCGTCGAAATATTCGTGCAATTGCTGCGCGGCGGCCGAAATGGGGCCGCTTGTCGCATCGCTCTGCGTCCGATATTCGCTGAGCGGGGCGATGTGCACTGCCCATAGCTGATCCGCATCGCCCGCCAGCCATATATTACCGACGGGGCTTGCCATCTGGCGGATAAAGAGGGCATCGCTGGCCATTGCGCCATGGTGCCGCAAAGCGCGGGACGGGGCAATATCGGTGCATTTGCGCTATTGCGCACTTCGCCCTATGCAATGGCCACAAGGCAGCGAAAACAGCGGATTTTGGCCATTTTCGCGCCATTTCGGGCGGGAAGGATGACGTCATGAAGATAAAGATCGACATTGACTGCACACCGGCGGAGGCGCGCGCCTTCCTCGGCCTGCCGGACGTCACCCCGCTCCACGCGCTGTACATCGCGCGGATGGAGGAAATGGTGAAGGATGGGGTGACGCCCGACATGGTGGCCGCGATGGTAAAAAGCTGGTCGACGCTGGGCGATGCGGGGATGGGCATGTTCCAGAATTTCCTGAGCCAGATGGGCAGCACCAAGCGTTAAACCATTATGACGGATACGATTTTTGCGCTGTCATCGGGGCCGCCGCCCGCCGCGCTGGCACTGATGCGGGTGAGCGGGCCACATGCAACAGCAGCTTTGCGCGCACTTTGCGGCAAATTGCCGCTGCCGCGCCGCGCAACGCTGCGCAACCTCCATTGGGACGGGGTTCTGCTCGATAGCGCGCTGGTGCTGCATTTTCCCGGCCCCCATAGCGCAACGGGGGAGGATGTGGTCGAACTCCACCTCCATGGATCGCGCGCGGTGGTGCGCGCGGTGGAACGTGCGCTCGCCGCCATGCCGGGGTTACGCGCGGCACAGCCGGGCGAATTTACCCGCCGCGCGCTCGAGAATGGGCGACTCGACCTTACCGAGGCGGAGGGGCTGGGCGATCTGTTGGCGGCGGAAAGCGAAAATCAGCGCCGCGCCGCAATGCTGCTGGCAGGCGGGGAATTGGCGCGCGCGGTGGGCGCTTGGCAGGGGCAATTGCTGACGCTTTCGGCGCGGGTGGAGGCGCTGCTCGACTTTGCGGATGAGGAGGATGTTGCCGCAGATGAAGCAGAAATAGCCAATATAAACAATATAATAACGGAAATGGCGACGTCATGGCGGCAATGGCTGGCGCGCCCGCGCGGCGAACGATTGCGCGATGGCATTTTGGTTGCCATTGCCGGGCCGCCCAATGCTGGCAAATCGACCTTGCTCAACGCTCTGGCGGCGCGCGATGCGGCAATCGTCTCCCCCATCGCGGGGACAACGCGCGATATCATCGAAGTGCCGCTGGCGCTGTCGGGCATCGCCTTTCGCTTTGCCGATAGTGCGGGGCTGCACAGCGACAGTGAGGATGTGATTGAGGCAGAGGGGATGGCGCGCGCCCGCACCCTCATCCGTCAGGCCGATCTGTTATTGTGGCTCGGCGATGCTGCCGATACGCCGGAACATCGCGCGCGGGCAATTGTTGCGGCCAAGGCGGATTTGCGCGAAAATGACGCAAATTGGCAAAAAACGGCCGGCGCGGCCGACCTCATCCTTTCGGCGCAAACCGGCGATGGGATGGCGGCATTGGTCGACTGGCTGGTGGGTCAGGCGGGGCAGTTATTGCCGCGCGAAGGCGAAGTGGCGCTGAACGCGCGCCACCATGCGGCACTGACGGCGGCATATGCCGCCCTGGCCGATGCGCGGCAGGATGACCCAATATTGCTCGCCGAATCGCTGCGCGCCGCACGCATATCCATAGATAAGATTACCGGACAGGCGGGGACAGAGGATATGCTCGATGCGCTATTTTTCCGCTTTTGCATTGGAAAATAAGGAAAAAGGGACAATTTGCGCGGTGCCACGCCGATGTTCCACGTGAAACATTGGCAAAAGCTGTGCCCATAGGGACGGGGCAGCGCTCGATTTCGGTTTCACGCAGAGGCGCGGAGGCGCAGAGAAGCTGTCCCCCCTCCCGCTTGCGGGAGGGGGTTAGGGGGTGGGCAGTATGATACTCGGGTGGGTTTTTATGCTGGGTTGGGCATATTCCTCCCCCCTGGGAGGGGAGAGGGCTTTGACAATGTAACCCCACGCCCCGCCATTGCCCCGGTTTCCACCACCGCGCCTTTGCGCTATGGGCGCGACCATGCAGGAAAGCGCGCAGGATTTTGACATCATCGTCGTTGGCGGTGGTCATGCGGGGGTGGAGGCGGCGATGGCCGCCGCCCGCGTGGGGCAGCGCGCGCGCGTGCCGCTGCGTATCGCGCTCATCAGCTTTGACCCCGCGATGATTGGCGCAATGTCGTGTAATCCGGCGATTGGCGGGCTGGGTAAGGGCCATTTGGTGCGCGAAGTTGACGCTTTCGACGGGGTTATCGCCCGCGCGGCGGATGCGGGCGCAATTCACCACCGGATGCTCAACGCCAGCAAGGGCGCGGCGGTTCAGGGGCCGCGCGTGCAGGCCGACCGGAAATTATTCGGCGCGGCTGTGCGCGCGATCGTGGCGGCGCAGGGGGGATTGACCGTGGTCGCGGGCGAAGTGGCGGCGCTTCTGCACGGCGCAAATGGCGCCATTTCTGGCGTTCTACTCGCCGACGGGCGCGAAATCAGCGCGCGGGCGCTGATATTGGCGACCGGCACATTTCTTGGCGGACGGCTGTTTCGGGGCGAAGAGGTGCGCGATGGCGGGCGCATCGATGAAGCGGGCGCAAGCCGCCTCGCCGCACAAATGCGCGAAGCAGCGCTGCCGATGGCGCGGCTCAAAACCGGCACGCCGCCCCGGCTTGATGCGCGCAGCATCGATTGGGCGGTGCTCGACGAACAGCCGAGCGATGCGCT
>CAUJJQ010000222.1 GCA_963205285.1 Pseudomonadota bacterium
TCGGCATGGGGCTAGTCTTGGGGGTGGAGGCTGCGGCACTGTCCAAGGCGCTATATTGGATAGAGGACGGGTTTCACCGCCTGCCGTTACACTGGATGTGGTGGCCCGCCATCGGTTCGATCATCGTCGGGCTGGGCGCCCTCATCGAACCGCATGTGCTGGGCGCGGGCTATGGCAATATCCAGGCTCTGCTCGACAATGATCTGGCGGTGCGGATGATTGTCACCCTGCTGGCCGTCAAGGCGGTGGTGTGGCTGGTGGCGTTGGGTTCGGGCACGTCGGGCGGCATCCTCGCCCCATTGCTGATTTTGGGCGGCGCGACCGGTGCGCTCATCGGCCATTATCTGCCCGGCGACCCCGGCCTTTGGGCGATGGTCGGCATGGCCGCGATTATGAGCGGGGCGATGCGCGCACCGATGACCGGCGCGCTGTTCGCCGCTGAAATTACGGGACAAATGGGCGGCCTGCCGCTGTGTCTGGCCGCTGCGGGCAGCGCCTATGCGGTGAGTGTGCTGCTCACCCGGCGATCCATCCTCACCGAAAAAATCGCCCGGCGCGGCCGCCATGTGTTGCAGGAATATAGCGTCGATGCGCTCGACCTGTTGCAGGTCAGGGATTTGATGACCGCAAAGCCCGAAACCTTGCCGGGCAATATGCCGCTCGTTGATGTTGTTGCCTTTTTCGAAGGTGAAGCAGCGCACCGCAGCTATCCGGTGATTGATGCGAGCGGTCGGCTAATGGGTCTGGTGTCACGCAGCGATGCGCTGACATGGCAGGTCGATGGCTTTGAAGCGGCCAGCCTGCTGGCTGAAAACCTGTCCGACGCATCGCAACCGACCGCTTTCCCCGACAGCCCCTGTGGGCTGGTCGCCGACCTGATCGTCCAATCGGGCGTCGGGCGCATCCCGATTGTCGAACGCGACAGCCGCCGCGTGGTGGGGATTATTTCGCGGCAGGATCTGCTCAAGGCTAGGCGCAAAGTCCGCCGCGATGAAACCCGCCGCACCCGCCATGTTGGTGGTCGCTAGGGGGATTCGATATCGCGCCCGTGAAAGGCCAATCGAACCACCGCCGGATCGGCCTGACGAACGGAACAGATGCTGGTGGCCCCGCCCTTCGTTATCGCTTCGGGCGTTTTTGCTGAAATGCTGGTGACCCCTACGGGAATCGAACCCGTGTTTCAGCCGTGAAAGGGCCGCGTCCTAACCGCTAGACGAAGGGGCCAGATGCTTTTGCATTGGCAAGGCGCGCCCATTAGGGCGGCTGAGCCGCCGGGTCAAGTCACCAATGCCGCATCATCGACATGCATTTCAGCCGATTGCCGTCCGTTCCAGTCGTTGCGGCGAATTTGCCCGGCGAGATAGAGGCGCGCATCCCCCCGTTGCGCCAATAGTGCCTGCCCCAGCGCATTTTCCGCCGCGCGAAAGGCGACCGCGGTTACCCGTGCGCCGTCTTCGCCCGCTGCAACCATCCGCACATGGCCATTGCCCACCACGACAGCCTTTATGATTCGCACCGGCCCCACAGCTACGCGCGGCGCGCTCCACCCATGGCCATAGGGGCCGCCTTGTTCGACAGCGGCGAGGAAATCCAGATTCACCCCGCGCGGGGCGAGCAGCGCGTCAAGTTTCAGCGCGCGTTCGCCGCTGGCGCGTGCGACATCGGCTGCCAGCCGTTCGTTCATCCATTCGGCAAAGCGCGCCAGCCCACCGGGCGCAATGGTGACGCCCGCTGCCATCGCATGGCCGCCGCCCGCAACCAGCAACCCCGCATCACGCGCGGCGATGACCGCTGCGCCCAAATCCACCCCGGCGATGGATCGCCCCGACCCCTTGCCCACCCCATCGTCGCCCAGCGCAACGACAATGGCGGGCCGGTGCAGCCGTTCCTTTACCCGCGATGCGACGATGCCGATGACGCCGGGGTGCCAGCCGGGTGCGGCCACCACGCTTACCGCCATATTGACGGTGTTTTCGGCAGCCGCCAGCGCTTCATCGGTCACCTGTGCCTCTATCGCGCGGCGTTCATCGTTCAGGCGGCTCAATTCCTCGGCAATGTCGCGCACCTCCAGCGGGTCGTCGCTGGTGAGGAGGCGCACCCCCAGATCCGCCGCGCCGACCCGCCCACCGGCATTGATGCGCGGGCCAAGCGCAAAACCCAGGTCGCGCGCCTCGGGCGCACGCGCCAGCTTTGCCACGTCGGCCAAGGCCGCCAGCCCGATGTTACCGCGCCGCGCCATCACCCTTAACCCTTGGGCGACAAAGGCACGGTTAAGGCCGGTCAGCCGCGCAACATCCGCCACCGTGCCCAGCGCCACAATGTCGAGCAGCGCCATCAAATCCGGTTCCGTCCGCCCCGTCCCATCGGCAAACCAGCCGCGCGCGCGCAAATTTCGCACCAGCGCCGCGCCCAGCAGGAATGCGACGCCGACCGCTGCCAAATGCCCCTCTGCCCGTTCAGCATCGCTGCCATCCAGCCGATTGGGGTTGATCATCGCCAGTGCGCGCGGCAGGCTGGTCGTGCATTGGTGGTGGTCCACCACCATGACGTCGAGGGCAGCATCCGCCGCCGCGCCCAAAGCTTCGAACGCCTGTGCGCCGCAATCGACCGTGACGACCAGCGTCGCGCCATCGGCCTGCATGCCGAGCAGCGCCGCCGCTGACGGGCCATATCCTTCGAGTAAGCGGTCGGGGATATAGGCCTGCGCATCATGGCCCAGCGCACGGATGAGGCGGATGAGGAGCGCCGCCGACGTCGCCCCATCGACGTCATAATCGCCAAAAATGACGATATGTTCGCGCGCGCTGATGGCATCGGCCAGCCGCGCCGCACCCTTTTCCATATCAAGGAAAATCGCTGGGTCGGGCATGAAGGCGCGCAGGCTGGGCCGCGCCCAATCAGCCAGCCGCGCCGCATCCGCCCCGCGCGACAATAATATGCGGCTCACCAGATCATCGGGCGCATCGGCGCTGCCGCCCGCACCCCCGCGCCAGTGCCACGCCTGCCCGGCCAGCGATTTTTCTATGCCAAGTGCGAAATTTTCTCTCATCCCCCCTGCAATAGGGAAATGCGCAGCGCGTGCAATTGCGGCGCGCGGATATAGGACAAGCGGTGGCGTTCGGCCTTGCCCCCAGGCACGCCGAGCAACAGGTCAGCCAGCCCAAAACGGCGGCGCAGCGGACTGATGTAGAGGTCGGCGCTCTGCACATGGCGGGCGGGCAAAATCACGTGGCGGGAACGCAGCCAACCGGTGATGCTTTCCAGCGTGCGCCCGTCAAAACGCCAACGTCTGAGGCGCCAGTCGAGCCAGCCGGTCAGCACGGCAAGCAGTGCCGATGCGACGAGCAGCACCGGCACCCAGAGCAATTGCGGCGCGACAATTGCCATGACGATGGTTTGCAAGGCCGCAATCCCCATAAAAACCAACGGTATGCGCAAAATCATCGCCCCGTGTGGCCGCGCCCAGTCCGCATGGTGGAGGTCGCTGCGGCTAAGGCCAATGTCAGCCAAAATCCCGTCCACCTCTGTCAGGCGGACGCACGGCGCAACCAAATGGTCGCGCTCCTGCTTGCCATCGCCATCATCATCGCGCGCCAGATTTTGGATATAGAGCGCGTAATAGCCGAAAAGCCTTCGCACCGGCCCGCTCGAAATAATCGCCGCCTGCACCCGCGCGCGCGGGATCAAGACATCGGTGCGCGTCGTCAACCCACGCGTCCGGCGCAGCCCGCGCGGCTCACTGCTCAGCGTAAAGTCCCAATCGCGCAGGATGGTGCGCACCAATCCGGCAATCGCGCCGATCAACAGCACCACCGCCGATGTCCCCAAAAATGCCAACCAGCGATAAGCGCCGACCCATTCGCCAAGGCCAAATTGATTGGCAATTTCCTGCCAAAAGTCGAAATCCCAAAGGTCGAAGGAAAAAAAACGGTCAAACTGCGTCACAAAGCCAAATGCGATGCCGAAAATCGCCAGCGAAAATTGAAAAATCCCCGAAACAAGTAAACGGCGCAGCCCCATATGGTGGAGGATATGGCCGGGCGGCGCTGGTTCATCCACCGCAGCTGCATCACCCGTCGCGATGGGAACTGCACCCCGGGCACTGTCGCGCAATTGCCCGTCGCGCAATAGATTGTGGCGCAATTGTTCGCGCAGGCCCTGTGCATCGGCCATCGAAATTGCGTCAATCCGCGCATCGTCGCGCTTGCCCTCCCCACCCGCACCGCTTTCAAAGCTGACGATGGCAAGGCCGAGCAGCCGGTGCACCAATTTCTGTTCAATCGCGACATCCTGAATCCGTTCAATCGGCAGGACACGTTCGCTACGGCTCCACAGTCCCTGTCGGATGGTGATGGCATCTTCGTCCACCATCCAGACAAATCGCCGCCAGCGCAAAAAGGCAAAGGTCAGCGAAATGCCCGCGAAAATCGCGATGGCAAAGACCGCCATGCCCCAACGGCCGCTGATCGATACCGCCGCCAGCAGCGGAATAAGCCCGAACAATTGCGGGCCAAGCCGTGGCAGCGCGACGTGCAGCGCCAACGGGTGGAGGTGGCGTTCCACCGACGCGGGTGGGGCAATATCCCCCCCCATTTCAGGCAAAATCCGAACGAATCAGCGCGCGGATGGCATCACGCATTTGCGCGGCGCGTTCGGGCAGCAGGCCGGGCAGAGTGACGATGCTGTTGTGGGTGCCTGCCGTGTGCAAAACCAGATGCGCAACGCCGCACATCCGTTCGACCGGCCCCTGCCCCACATCAATATGCTGGACGCGGACAAAGGGGACGATGGTGTCGCGCCGGAACCACATGCCATGCGCGACGCGCAGCGCATCATCACCAAAAGCATAGCCGATTTTGTGCCACGCGCGGTTGGGTAAGGTAAAAATGCCAATCGCGGCGAGGAGCAGGCTGCCGACGATCAGCCCGCCCCACGGCAAGTCATTGGCGCGCAAAATCACCGCATCGACAAAACTCGCCACCGCCGCGAGCGGCAACAGCAATATTGCATTGCGAATGGCCAGCGCGCGTCGATAACCGGCTTCAACCGGCTGCAGCGCCGCCGCATCCACGCCGGCAATCCCGACTATTGCGCCAGTGCGCGCATCCTCCGCCATCGCATTTTCTGTCATCTCATTGTCCCCTGCCGCCATATGTAGCGGCGGTGTTGCATCAGGGCAATACAGCGTGGACGATGCGCGGTTCGCGCCACGATGCACGCGCATTTGTCATGCCCACGAATGCGGGAACCCATCACCCGCCCTGTGTTCGTGTCTCGACTTCGCTCGACACGAACGGTTGTTTAAAAACGTCCCTGCCCCCGGGCGTATCGAGCGTGTTGAGATACGGACGGATAAGCCCCCCGTTCGTATCGAAGCCGAAGGGGTATTTATTGAAATGGGATATTTCCAGGCTCGGAAATCCCTGTCCCGCCTATGCCGTCATGTCCCCTCTGTGTGCCGCCTCACGGCGTCAGCCCATGTCTGTGTGCCGCCTCACGGCGTCACAATCGCAAAACTGGCCGGTGGCGCGCGGTGGGCGCTGAGCCATGCGCCAAGCGCCATAAGATCACCGCTGATCTGTAATTGCCCCGCAGCGACCAGTTGCGCGGGCGCGACCCTGCCCGAAAGCAGCGCGGCAAAGGCACGGCGGCTTAACGTCACCTCTGCAACCGCTGGGGTGGCGGCGGCTGCATCCTCCAGCCGGGGGATTTCAACGACGCCCGACGTCTCGACCGCCAGCTGTTCGTTGGTGTCGGTAAAGCGGAAACGGAAAATGCGCGACGGGGTTACCGCCGATTGAGGGGCATAGCGCGTCGCCATCGCATTGAATAAATCAAGCGTCGGGACAGCGGCGACAAAGCTGTCGTTTTGCGTTCGTCCCCCTTCACTCGCCACGCTCGCCCCGCGCAGCGCCGCCGCCGCACCCAGATAATAATTGCGCCACACCCCCGATTCGGCGCGATAGCCCAATTGTTCATATGCATCGGCGAGCGCGCCGCGCGCATCGGCATTGTCCGGCTCTGCAAATACGAGGTGCTGGAGCAATTCTGCCGCCCAGCGGTCATCGCCTGTCGCATGGGCCGCGCGCCCCGCCGCCAGCATCGCCGCGCTGCCACCGGCCAGCGCGACATAATGGCGCGCCGCCTCCACCGGGGGGAGCGGGTCGAAATGGGCGGGCACCCCGTCCCACCAGCCAAAATAGCGTTGATAGACCGCCTTGGCGTCATGATTGATCGTGCCATAATATCCACGCACGCTGGGGTCGATGGTAAGGCCGGGGACCGCGCTGAGCGCATCGGGCAATTCCTGTATCGTCGCACCGCCATTTGCCGCCTGCAGGCTGCGGTCGTGGACAAAACGGTACATGTCGCGCTGCGCCGCCAATTCGGCGCGCACGCGGTCATTGCCAAAACTGGGCCAGCCATGGCTGCCCACCCGAACCTGCGCCGTCCCCCCCCATTGTTGCAACATGGCGTCGATTACCTGCGACCAGCGCAGCGCATCGCGCACCTGCGCGCCGCGCAGGGTGAGCAAATTATGCAGCGTCTTTGTCACCACCTCGGTCGAATGGATGAGGTTGTATTGCGGGACATAGAAAACCAGTTCCGCCGGAGCCTCGGTCGCTGCCGCATCGGCAAAAACCAGTTCCAGCCCGTCGATGCGCATGGTTTCGCCCGCCGCGCCGATGACGTGGCTGGGTGCCAGAAACCCCGAAGTCCCCCCAGCAAGGCGCGGCCCCAGCCCATTGTCGACATAGCCCGTCGGACCGGACGGCAGGCTGATACCAAACATGAAATTGGCGCGTTGCAGCATGGCCGGGCCAGCAAGCAGATTTTCACTAACCGCTTCTTCGACAAAGCCATGCGGCGCGATGATTTGCACCGCACCCGATGCAACGTCTGCCGCATCCACCACGCCGCGCACCCCGCCGAAATGGTCGATGTGGCTGTGCGATAATATTACCGCGCGCACCGGCCAATTGCCGACATGCTGGCGAAACAAGGCCAGTCCGGCGCGGGCCGCTTCCTCTGTAGTAAGCGGGTCAACGATGATGATGCCAGTATCGGTCTTGATAAAGCTCATCACCGAAACATCATAACCGCGAAACTGCCACACCCCCGGCACCACTTCGAACAGCCCGTGCTGCGCATTACGCCGCGCCTGCCGCCACAGTCGCGGGTTGACGCTATCGGGCGCGGTGGCGCTTTCCAAAAAGGCAAAACGGCTACGGTCAACCAGCAACCGCCCCGTCGCATCGACCAGATTTCCGCCGGGCAATTGGGCGACAAGCCCGCGCGCCGCCGCTGCATCCTCCACAGCCTCAGCCGCTG
>CAUJJQ010000223.1 GCA_963205285.1 Pseudomonadota bacterium
TTTGCCACCGCATCCATGACCATTTTGCGCCGCCCCGCATGAGCCAACGGGCCGGAATTATGGGCGGGCAGATTGCCGGGATTGATGGGCTGCGCGCGCTGTCGGTGCTGTTCGTCATGGCGTTGCACGCCAGCTATGGACGGCTGAACGGCGGTTTTCTGGGCGTCGATATATTCTTTGTCATTTCGGGCTTTTTGATAACCCATTTGCTGGTGGAAGAACAAAGGTTGAGCGGGCGGGTTAGCCTGGGGCATTTTTACCTGCGCCGCGTCATTCGCATCCTGCCGCCGCTGATTGCGACCATCATCCTTGCGCTCATCCTCTGGCGCGGTGATGCGGCGGACCGGTGGCCGGTGGCGCGCGCTGCCCTGTTTTTCTATGCCAATTTCCTGCCCGCTGAACGCTTGGGTGATTTGGGGCACACCTGGTCGCTGGCGATTGAGGAACAATTTTATCTGGTATGGCCCTTGCTGTTCATCCTGCTTGCCGCGCGCTGGCCGCGTGCGCTGATGGCGCTGGCGCTGGCGGTGATTTTGGGTTCGCTTTTCACCCGTTATTATCTGGTGGGGACGGGCGCGGATTTGAACGCGCTGTACAGCTTTACGCCCGCGCGGCTCGACCCGATCATGCTGGGCAGTCTGATTGCGCTGACCGGCGTGGTGCAGCGGACATTCCCGCCGATGCTGGTGCGCGCAGTGGCGTGGGGCAGTTTTGCGCTGGCGATTGGTTTTTTCTTACTGGCGACGCGCGATATGATGCAGGGCGTGCCGGTCAATTTCCTGTTGTTCGCGCTGGTTTCGGGAACATTGGTGGCCAGCGTGCCGCAGCTTGCCCCCCGCGACCCGCTGGCGATGCTGCTCGGCAACCCGCTGGCCCGCTATATTGGTAAGCGCAGCTATGGCCTCTACCTTTATCACTACCCGATTTTCGGCGCGATGGAGGGGGCGCGTATAGTGGGGGATTTGACCAATTATACCTGGGTGACCGCGGTGAAATTCTTGCTCGCCTTTGGGGCGGCAGAATTGTCGTGGCGTTTGATCGAACAGCCAATGCTGCGACTGAAATCGCGGATCGCCGCGCGACCAATTGCCCGAACAGTCGTAAGTTCCGCCGCATGATCCGCCAGCGTATCAAAAGCTTTACCAACGCGGGCGGGGTCGGGCGGCAATTGGCCGAACAGACTTTGGTCAATTTGGTCATTCAGGCGCTCGGCGCGATTACGACATTGTCATTCGTCCATCTGCTGACCGTGCCTGCTTATGCGACATTCGGCCTTGCGGTATCGACCGTAGGGTTCATTTCCATCGCCAGCGATTTGGGCCTCGGCGCGTCGATCAGCTATTTCTGGCGCGCCGCGACCAAGGGCGAACAGGATTTCGCCCACCATTATGCAGCCGCGCTCAGCATCCGGCGTTACCTGTTCGCAGGGGCCAGCCTGATTGCGGTTGCGGTTACCTGTTGGTTGGAATTTCGGCAGGGGATGGAAAGCGGACATCTGGCCCTGCTGGCGCTGCTGACGGTCGCGCTCGGCTGGATGCAGCTTAATGCGCAGATGAAGGTGCAGCCCATCCGCCTGTCTGGCGCGCTGCGGCAGGCCAATTTGGCCGAATTGTGCGGCGCGGTGCTGCGTGCGGCGCTTGCCGTGCTGACATTTGTCCTCCTGTGGCGGCAGGCATGGTTCCCGCTGATTTCGCTGGGGCTGGGCGCGCTGTTGACATGGGTGCTCGCCGAACGCTGGCGGCCCGATGTGCTGCGTGCGCGTATCCGCCCGACGCACGATAATATGCGCGCGGTCTTGGCCTATATCCGCCCGACATTTTTCAATTCGCTGGTTTTTGCGACGCAGGGGCTGTTACCATATTGGCTGGCATCGCTGAGCGGCGGGGCGGTTGTCGTTGCCGAAACCTTTGCGCTGGGGCGATTGGCGGCAATTTTTGCGATGATCAACGCGCTGATGACCAATGTCATCATCCCGCGCATCGTCAATTTGCGCGATGACGCGCACGCGTTGCGCAACGGTTTGGTGCCGGTGGCCATGGTCGCGGTATTTTGCGCGGCGCTGATTGGCGCAGCGGCGATTTTCCCGCAGCCATTTTTGTTGCTGCTCGGCGGCAATTATGCCCATTTGCACAGTGAATTATTACTCTGTCTCGGCGCGGTCAGCCTGCAGACGATGGCGATGATGGTTGGGCAGGTCAGCCGCGCGATGGGTTGGGTGCGCTTTGAACCGTGGAGCGTCGCTGTCCATGTCGTGATCATCGCCATGACGCTGCCCTTGTTCAATTTTTCGACCAGTGCGTCGGTCCTGCTTTTTACGCTGTTGATTGCGCTCGCTAATCTGCTTGAAAATTTTGGCATAATTGCGATTGGCGTGGCAGGTGTCGACAGTCGTCCGCGCAGCCTGCGCGGTGATATGGCCGCACATATGGAGGATATGGGGTGAACCAGCACAAGGATCAGGCGGCACCGGCGGACGGGCCCAACCCCAAAAGCCTGTGGTGGACCCTCGTCATCGGGCTGTTGTTGGCGTTCGGCATCCTCGAATATGCGGCGCATCGCTGGCTATTTGCGCTCGAACAAGCGGCCTATGGGCGGGAGACGAGCGCAGCGGAAGCGCGCGATTTCGTGTGTCAGGGGGCATCGAATCATCCGATTTGCGCGGCGGCCTTTGCCCGCGCCGGTCGCCCGCCCGCCGCGCTGTGGCTGGGTAACAGCCAACTGGCCGCGATTAACCGGATGCAGCCGGGGGACCGCAATGCGCCCGCCATCCTCCATGCCGATCTGGCGGCGCGCGGGCGTTACCTTGTCAGCTACCAAATGCCCAATGCATCGCTCGACGAACATTTATTGACGGTGGAGGCGGTGCTGCCGACCTATGACCCGCAACTGGTGATCCTGCCGATCTGCTATGATGATATTCGTGAAACCAGCATCCGCGGCGATGTGCGCGCGATGATCGACATGCCCGGTGTCCGCGCGTCGATGGCTACCGACCCGCTGGGCGCAGAAATGTTGCGCGTTGCAGCGGCGGGCACCACCGATGCAGAGGTTTCGACTGACGACCCCAAATCGGTGCGACCCAAGGTAGAGGCGGCAATCGTCGGCTGGCTGGAGGCGCACTCGTCGCTGTGGGCCAAGCGCGACAGTTTGCGCGGGATGCTGGGCTTTGCTGTCCATACGCTGCGCAACAAGATTTTGGGGATCAACTCGCAAAGCAAGCGCGCCGTACCCCCATCGCTGGAGGCGGAACGACTGGCGCGGCTCGACCGGTTTTTGCGTGAAATGCGCAGCCGGGGCACCCGCGTCCTCATCTATGCGCCGCCATATCGTCAGAATGTGTCCGGCCCCTATGTCACCGCCGATTATGCGCGGTTCAAGGCGCGGCTCGCCGCGATGGCGGCAGCGAACGGTGCGCACTATGCCGACCTCGACAATATCGTTCCCGGCCCCGAATGGGGGATGGTGACCGACGATTTGTTCGGATTTCAGGAATATGATTTCATGCATTTCACCGCCGCTGGGCACCAAAGATTGGCCAATGGCGTCGATGCGCAATTGCGCGCGATGCAGTTTTAAGGGCGGGAACGGGCAATGCTTTTCAACAGTGTAACCTATATCCTCGTCTTTCTGCCGCTGGCGGTGCTGCTCTATTGGGCGCTGCGCGGGCGGGCGCGGCTCGGCTTTTTGATTTCGGCCAGCGTCATTTTCTATGGCTTTTGGCGGGTAGAATTTCTGCCGTTGATGTTCGCGAGCGCGGTGGTCGATTATTTCCTTGCGCTTGCGATCGACAAGGCAGACGACCCCGCGCGGCGCAAACATCTGATGTGGGTCAGCATCGCCTTTAATCTGGGCGTGCTCGGCTTTTTCAAATATCTGGTCTTTTTCAAGGATACGATCTGGTCAATCGCAGGCGCCATTGGCTATGCGCCCGGGCCGGTTGAGCTATATATCATCCTGCCGCTGGGCATTAGTTTTTATATATTCCAGACGATGAGTTACACCATTGATGTGTATCGGCACGACATAGAGCCCGAACGCGACATGGTAACCTACCTCGCCTTTGTGACATTTTTTCCGCATCTGGTTGCCGGGCCGATCATGCGCCCGCACGTCCTGATCCCGCAGCTTGAAAACCCGCCACCCTTTCGCTGGCGCAATGTGCGCATCGGCTTTGAACGGATTTTGGCCGGTTTGTTCATGAAAGTGGTGCTGGCAGACAGTGTCGCCGGCTTCGTCGATGCGGGCTTTGCGCAAGGGGCGCACAGCCTGACCGCGATCGACAGCTGGACACTGACCTTCCTTTTCGGGTTCCAGATATATTTCGATTTTGCCGGCTATTCATCGATAGCCATCGGTTCGGCGCTGATGATGAGCATTTTCGTGCCGGAGAATTTCAACTGGCCCTATATGGCGACATCGCCGCGTGAATTCTGGAAACGCTGGCACATATCCTTGAGCACGTGGATCCGCGATTACCTCTATATCCCGATCATGGGCAATTATAAGGCGCAGGGGACGGGTGCGTGGGACACTTTCCGCGACGTAGGGGAGGTGAAGTCGGCATGGCGGCGCAGCTATGCGCTGTTCGTCACTTGGGCGATCATGGGGCTGTGGCATGGAGCGAACTGGACTTTTGCGGTCTGGGGGATTTACCACGCGGTGCTGATTTACCTCCACCGGCTGCTCGCCCCGCTGACGACATGGCGTGGGCGCAGCATGCCCGGCTGGATGGCGTGGATGCTGGCGCTGCCAATGATGATGGCGGGCTGGATACCCTTTCGCGCATCCAATCTGGCTGACAGCTTTACCATGTGGGGGCGGATGTTCTGGCCCTTTGGCCATTTGTCGATGAGTCTTACGCCCAATAGTTATATTTTGGCGGCGGCGCTGATGCTTGGTTCGCTCATCATCTGGTGGGCGCGGGAGGTTGTGACCCCGAAATTGGGTCAGACCGCATGGCCGGTGCTGGCGATGCGCGCGCTATATTTCATGGTGGTGGGGGCGATTGTTTTCGTCATGCTGCAATCGCGTAGCCAGTTCATCTATTTCCAGTTCTGAGTCATTGTCCGAAACATCCGTTTCGGTGCGCGGCACCTGCCCTCTCCCCCACCCGGCCACCCAAAGGATACGGCTCATGGGTGGCGGGATGGGGCATCGGTCTATGTGCCGAACGGCGTTTAGTTGGGGCTGACCTTTGCGGACGCGGACCTGGGAACGGTTATTCGCGTTCCCAATCGTGGCGCGCGATGAGCGCGAGGAGAGCCGCCACCAACGTCGCCATCGCTGCGGTGCGCACCGGATAGTCGATCAGACTGTGCAGGCCGATAAGCAATAGTGCGCCAAAGCTAGCCTGTGCCGCGCGGGCGTGACGGGTCGAAAAATCAAGCGATGCACCGATTTGCCGGACCGCCCAGAGGAGGAGGAGAGTAAGGAAAATGGCCCCTGCCAACCCCAGTTCGGCCAGCCATTCGATAAGGTCGCTGTGCGCGTGATTGGCATAGGTTTGGGTAACGCGGTTCGCATCCTCATAAGCGGGATAGGCGCGCGCAAAACTGCCCAACCCTATGCCAAAGGGCAGATTGTCGCGCACCAACTCTGCCGCGCGCGGGTAGATTTGCGCGCGCGATGTGCCATGTTGGTCGCTGCCTGCGCCGAGCACGCCTGGTTGACTGACCGCCAGCGCAAAGGCCCCGGCAATCGCGATGCTCGCCCCTGCTGCACCGCCCCAGAAAATCCAGCGCTTGAGCGGAAATGCCCCCATGAGAAAGGGTGTAGCCCCTAACGCGGCGGCGAATAATATCAGCCCCGCATTGCTTTGGGTAAACAAGGTTGCGACGAACAACAGCGCGTCAAATCCCGCCAATTTGGCGAGCTTTGCGCGGCGGGTCGATGTGCGGGCGCGGCGTGCATCGCTCGACGTCGTGCTGAAATAATAAGCCGCGAGCACGGCGGCGGCGGCCATCAAGCTTGCCAGATGGTTGGCGTTGGCGAAAAAGCCGACCGCAAAGCCACGGTTGGTGACATCATAGAGATAGAGGCGCGAACCAATGCCGGTGACATATTGCCCAATACCCAGCACCGCATTGGCCCCAGCAATCCCCAAAATGGCGACAATCAACAGCCGGTTCGCCTCCGCCCCTGCGCGGCGCACCAGCAGTGCTATGGCAAATAGCGGGAGCAGCGACAGTCCGCTCCACAGGCTGTCGACAGGGCCAGTGCTGACAGGCAACCAGGGGAGCGGCGCGCCCAGCAGCGTAAATCCGCGAACGATCCCTTCCCGTCCCGGCAGCGCGCTCCACAATGCGGGTGGTAGGGGCAGGAGGCAGAGGGCAAGCCAGCCAAGATAGGCGAGCGCGAGAATATCGAGACTGCGTTCGGCAATGGTGCGTTCGCGCTTGCCGGGAAAAAACAACGCCCATAGTAATATGGCGAGCGCCACCAACTGCACCAAGACATTGGCCAGCATCCCGCCCAATGTGCCGCCACCGAGCAGCATGACGAAGGTTAGAAACAGGGCCGGCGCGAGGTTGGCAAAAGCGATACGAGGCAAGACATCCACCAAATTTGTTCGGGCGTTGCTCTAAGCGAGAAGCATCGTCCATGCCAGCTTAGAATATTAAGCTGCGCAAAATTGCCGGCTATCGGTTGATCAGCGCGCAGATTTCGCCCGCTGCCGTGTCGGGTTCTATTGGCGCGCCGGTATGGATGAACCAGCGTTCCGCCCCCTCCAGACCCACCGCAGTCAACCGTCCGCTGTCATAGGCGAGCGTATCGACGCCGATACGGTTGCGGCGTAGTTCGGGCGCGTCGGTCGGGCTGTGCCCATGGACGATGATGACGCCATGGTCACGGTCATCGGCCAGAAAACGCTCGCGAATCCACAGCATATCCTGCTCGCTCTGCGCATCGATCGCGGTGCCGGGGCGGATGCCGGCATGGACAAAGAAATAGTCGCCGCTGCGATATTGCACTTCCAGCGCGCACAGCAGTTCAATGTCTGCTGCGGGGATCGCAGTCTGCATCTCCGCAATCGTCAAATGGTTGCGCTGTTCGATGGCGCTCTCATCAACGCCATAGCTTTGCAGCGTTTCCCACCCGCCATAGCGCAGCCAAGCGGTCAGCGCCTCGACATTACCGTCATAGGCGGCGAGCATATATTGTTCATGGTTGCCGCGCAGCAGGGTGACATTGCCGGTCGGCAGCAAATTTTCGCGAATATAGCGCAGGACGCCCGCACTGTCCGGCCCGCGATCGACATAATCACCCAAGAGGATGAGGCGGCTGTCCGCCGCATCGCGCGCCGCATCGTCGGTCGCAATTTGCGCGATCAGCCCGGTCAATAGGTCAAGTCGCCCGTGCACATCGCCCACTGCATAGACGCGCTGCCCCACTGGCAGGCTGGCGGGCCGCCAGCGCGATGCGCGCGAGGAGGAGAATAAGCGGCGGAACATGGCAAAAGCCTTGCGATAAACGGG
>CAUJJQ010000224.1 GCA_963205285.1 Pseudomonadota bacterium
GCAAATCCGCCATGGCAGCCGTCAATGCCCGGCGCGGCTGGCGTCGCGCGCGGCGCGGAACTCATCCCCCGGCAGCCAATTGGGCCATGCTGTGTCCATCGCCAGCATCCGCCCGACGTCATAGAATAGCCGCAGGTCGAGCATGATGCCGTCCCAACGCGTGATATATTCAATTTCGTCATCGGGGCTGTGGTAACGGTGGGCGGTATAATCCGCCGCTGCGGCGTGTCCGGCGGCGACGCCGCCGTCCACCAAATCTTCGCCGCCATCAAAATAGAGCATGGGGACGCCCACTTTGGCGAGGCTGAAGTGGTCCGAACGATAATAATAGCCCTTTTCCGGGGTCGGTTCGGTGCTGATATAGCGCCCCTCCGCCGCGACCGCGCGTTGCAGGTAGGTTTCAAGCTCGCTCTTGCCCGCGCCGACGACCGTCACATTGCGTGCGGGGCCGGTGGGGGCCAGCGCGTCCATGTTGATACCCGCAACCGTTTGATGCAGCGGGAAAATCGGGTTGGCGGCATAATAACGCGAACCAAGCAGGCCCGATTCCTCTGCGGTGACCGCTAGGAAAACCAAGCTACGGTCGGGCGCGCCCGCGCGCGCCTGTGCCTGTGCCAGCGCGATGAGCGCTGCCGCGCCGGTCGCATTATCGACCGCGCCGTTGCAGATGTCATCGCCCGCTGCGTTCGCCTCACACCGGCCCAGATGGTCCCAATGGCCGGTGTAGAGGACATATTCATTGGGCCGCGTGCGCCCCGGCACAATGCCGACGACGTTGCGCGACGGGGTGCGGGCGATGTCGCTGTCAAAGCTGATGTCGGCCTTTACGCCCGTCAGCGGCACGGCATGGAAACCCGCAGCCCCCGCGCGGGCGCGCAGCGCATCAAAATCCAGCCCCACCGAATGGAACAGGTGCCGCGCCTGTTCGAGCTGCATCCAGCCGTTCGCCTGCGTCTCATTCATGCCATTATTGGCCGAATCGGGGTAATAGGACGCGCTGGTCCAGCCCGCGCGCACGACATTCCAGCCATAAGCGGCGGGTTCGGTGTCGTGGACGATGATTGCCGCCGCCGCGCCCTGACGTGCTGCCTCCTCAAACTTATAGGTCCAGCGACCATAATAGGTCATGGCGCGGCCATTAAATTGGCCGCCGACGGTCGGGGTTTGCCAATCGGGGTCGTTGACAAGGATGACGACCGTCTTGCCGCGCACATCGACCCCGGCATAATCATTCCAGCCGCGTTCGGGCGCGTTGATGCCATAGCCGACGAAGACAACATCGCTGTTGGCGATGCGTGTTTGCGGCACAAAGCGATAGCTGCCGATGACGAAATCATCGCCAAAGTTGAGCGTTTGCACCCCATGCGGGGTGGTGAAACGCAGCGGCTGGACATTGCGCGCGGTCATCGAAACCAGCGGCACATCCTGCGTCCAACTGCCATTATTGCCCGGTTGCAGCCCCGCCGCCTGAAATTGCTGGATCAGATAGTCGATGGTGCGCTGTTCGCCCGGGGTGCCGGGTGCGCGCCCCTCAAAAGCGTCGGACGACAATGTCGTCACCGCATCGCGGAAAGTCGTTTCATTGATCTGCGGGTTGGCCGGCACTGCGACTTGCGCTGTTGCGGGCGATGCAAGGCTGATCGCGGCGGCCAGCACCAGCGCGTTGCTGCGCCATTGGCGACGGCGCGAATATATGTTGCGGATCATGACGGTGCTTCCCTTTTCCAGCCTGCTGATATCGACGGCTGTAGACCCCGCGAGCGCGCAGGATCAAGGGGATTTTCCGGCAATATTTTCGTCTATTGCGCGTTCATTCGCCGAGTTTGCAGGATTTTTTCCTGCGCGACGAGTTGCGGCAATTGCGCGCGCACCACGGTGATACGTTCGCTTTCGTCCCAACTGATATCGGCGAGCGTGCCGCCCAAATCGCGGATCGCGCCCTCTTTTTGCGGCCACGCGCCCTGTTCGGTGATGACGGTGATGTTGGTCGGGTCAACCGCCACGACCTTTAACAATCCCCAGGACTGCGACTGTGCCTCCCCCCCCGGCCGGCCAAAGCTGGCGCTGGAGAAATGCGACAATTGCGCCGCCCACAGGTCGCCCACCACCGGTTTGGCGAGGTTGGGGTCAAGCGCGTCGGCACTGGCGGTTGTCGTCGATGCGCCGCCGCTGCACGCGCTGAGCGTCGTCAGTGACAGCGTTGCGGCGAGTGCCAAAGCCAATGTCCGAACCATATATTTGTCCCCCTTGTTCCTCTGCAATATCCTATCGAACCATGATTTGTCCGCTGTGTCCATCATCACAGCAAAGCAAGGGGGCCGAACCATCGCTGGCCCAGCCCCCAAAACTTGCAAACCGATGAAAAATCAGCGCGAATAAAATTCGACGACCAGATTGGGTTCCATCTTGACCGGATAGGGCACTTCATCGAGCGTCGGGACGCGCGCGAAGGTCGCCTTGGTGCCGTCCACCTGAATATAATCGGTAAGGTCGCGTTCGGGCAGCGCCATCGCTTCGGCAACAACCGCCATTTCGGTAGCTTTCTTGCCGAGCGAGATGACGTCGCCGGGGCGGATCTGGCGGCTGGCGATGTTGCAACGCACGCCGTTCACCAGAACATGGCCGTGGCTGACCAATTGGCGCGCCGCGAAAACGGTTGCTGCCCATTTGGAACGATAAACCACCGCGTCGAGCCGGCGTTCGAGCAGGCCGATGAGGTTCTGGCTGGTGTCACCCTTCATCCGCGACGCTTCGAAATAGGCGCGCTTGAACTGCTTTTCGGTGACGTCGCCATAATAGCCCTTGAGCTTTTGCTTGGCGCGCAACTGCAAACCATAATCGCTGGTCTTGCCCTTGCGGCGCTGACCATGCTGACCGGGGCCA
The DNA here is from genome assembly GCA_963205285.1 of Pseudomonadota bacterium. Lineage (GTDB taxonomy): Bacteria > Pseudomonadota > Alphaproteobacteria > Sphingomonadales > Sphingomonadaceae > Sphingopyxis. The sequence goes on from CAUJJQ010000224.1 coordinate 2,884, forward strand.
TATTCGCGGCGGTTCACCGGCGATTTGGGACGGCCCCAAATGTTTTCGCCCATGCGGCGGTCAATTTTATACTTGGCGCTATGGCGCTTTGACATGTTCATTCTCCAAATGTGTGACCACCCCAGGCGCCCCAAAAATGGGGAAGGGCAGTTGAATTGAAGGTGCCACCCGCATGACCAATTGCCATACGCGACCACCGCTTCACCTTCATGCGGGGTCAAATGTGAAGGCGCGCCTATGGCGATGCACCCACGCCAAGTCAAGCATTATGGCCAAGCCGCGCGCCCTTCGTTATGGGCGGGCCATGCAAGATGATTCTTTGGTGGCAGCGCAAGACTGCACGACGATGGCACAGGTGCGGGCGGGGATTGACGCGCTCGATATGCGGATTGTGACGCTGCTCGCCCGGCGCATGCGCTATATAGAGGCGGCGGCGCGAATAAAGCCCAGCCGTGACACGGTGCGCGATGAATGGCGCAAGGCGCAGGTTATCGACCATGCCGCCGATGTGGCGCGCGCGCATGATTTTCCCGAACAACTGGTGCGCGCGGTGTATGAAGTGCTGGTCGAAGGGTCGATTGCGCATGAATTTGTGCGCTTTGATGAACGAGAACGCTGATTTCCTGATCGAAATTCGCTGACGTGCGAATTTCGGCACGGC
>CAUJJQ010000225.1 GCA_963205285.1 Pseudomonadota bacterium
ATCTTGATAGGCGAGGATGCATAAAATGCGATCCGCCATCATCGCGCCCCATCGGTCAAATGCTTCGCGGGTGAGGTAGGGGCGGCCCCATTTACGCGCACCCGTGTCCTGATAGGCGGCCCAGATAATGTCCCAATGTTCGGGGCGGATGGCATCCCCTGTGAATTGCCGGATGGTGACCGCGCGCTGCGCGGCGGCGCGTTCTTTACGGATATTCTTGCGCTTGGCGGACGAAAGACTGCCCAGAAAATCGTCAAAATCACGATATCCTGGGTTGAACCAGTGAAATTGGCTGTCGCGGCGCAGCAGCCAGCCCGCGGCTTCGAACAGGTCGGTCTGGCTGGCATCGACAAAGGTCGCATGCGCGGAGGACAGATCATGTTCGGCGACCAGCCCCTGTGCCGCCGCAATCAGCGCGCGCGCATCATCCGCATTGTCGGCGAGCAGCCGCCGCCCCGGCACCGGGGTAAAGGGGACGGCAAGTTGCAGCTTGGGGTAATATTGCCCACCCGCGCGTTCCCACGCCTCTGCCCAGCCCTGATCGAAGACATATTCGCCCTGGCTGTGATATTTGATGTAGGCGGGCGCAGCGGCGCGAATTCGCCCGCCATCCTCCAGCAAAATCGGCGCGCTCTGCCAACCGCTTTGCCCACCGATACTGCCCGATGTTTCAAGCGTGCTGAGGAAGGCATGGCAAAGGAAAGGGTCGTCCCCGCCCGCCAGCGCGTCCCACGCACCCGCATCCACGCTGGCGATGCCGGGCGCAATGCGCGCCGATATAGTCAGGCTTCCACCTCTACAATCGCGTCCACCTCTACCGCCGCGCCGCGCGGCAGGGCAGGCACGCCGACCGCGCTGCGCGCATGGCGGCCCGCTTCACCAAAGGCGAGCAGCATCAATTCCGACGTGCCATTGACCACTTCGGGCTGATCGGTGAAATCATTGGTGGAGGTGACAAAGCCGCCCAATTTGACGATGCGTTTGACGCGGCCCAAATCACCCAGCGCCGCCTTCATCTGTGCAATCAGATAGAGACCGCAGCTCTGTGCCGCTGCCTGTCCCGCCGCAACGTCCATATCCGCGCCCAATCGCCCCTTGGTAATCGCCCCATTGGCCTGGCTGACCTGCCCCGAAATATAAAGGAGGTTGCCCGACAGCACGGTGGGAACATAGGCGGCAATCGGCGCGCCGGGTATCGGCAGCACATGCCCTGCGGCGGCGAGGCGGGATTCGGGCGTATCTGTCATCATTCAGCTTCCTTCTGCATGGCGGGTGCCGGTGCAGCCCCTGCCAAAATCTCAGTGATCCAAACATGCGCCTGTGCCCAATCATCGATACGGGCGTGGGCGTGGCGCGCGGTGGGGATTTTATCGGCAATTTGGGGTTCGGCGACCATATGGAGCCGCCATGCATCGGGCACATGTTCGGCAACCGATGCATGATGCTGTGGCAGATCATCGACAAAAATGGTCAGCGATGGCGCATATTGCGCGACCAGTTCGGCAAGCGGCGGCCCCTTTGGACCGCGATTGCCGACGACAGGATAATCCATCCCCGCCGCGATGATTTGTTCGCGGCGCGCGGGTTGGTGCCCCTCCCCCACATTGGTGAGGATGACGATATCGGCGTGGCGGGAAAAATCTGCCAGCGCCGCCGCCGCCCCTGCCACCGCATATTGGCGGTGCATTTCGCGCGCGAAAAAACCGTCGAGTAGCGGCCAAACCTCCACCGGCGGGACGACATCGCCACTGTCGATGCGGGTCAAGGCCCCGGCAAAGCTGGTATTTTCCAGCGCAAAGCGGATGCCATGGTCGGCGGCCAGCCATGCCCCAAAGGGGACGACCATGTGCATCAACACTTCATCGCAATCACAGATGAGGAGGGGGCGGGCCATCAAACTGTCCTTGCCGCCGCTGCGAGCATTGCCGGGTCGACCCCCAGCGCATCGGCGCAGGCGATCAAATCCGCCTCATGCCCCAAAAGGAAGCCGCCAATGGCACCCAGTGTCGCCGGACTTTCGATGGTCGCGCGCAAATGGCCCGCATCCATGCCGGTCAGCGCCAACAGCCGGTCAGCGCGCGCATCATCCGTCAAAATCCATGCGCACGCGCCCAATATCAGCGTCGCTGCATCCGCTATTTTGTCCATCGCTTGCATTTATCGTCGCAACCAGAATATTTGTCTTGGACTTGGCTTTGGCCTATGGGCTGGCCAGCGGCAAGCCTTTGTCCGCCAATATTGCGAAAATGGGGGTTCGCTTGCGATGACCGATGCTACCCGAAATGCCAGTAGCACGGTTATGGTCGTCGAAGATAATGAGCTGAACCTGCGGCTGTTTTGCGACCTGCTGATGACGCAGGGGATGACCCCGGTGCCGGTCAACGACGGGCGCGATGTGATGCAACGCGCGCGCGATGTGCGCCCGCAACTCATCATCATGGACATACAATTGCCGCATGTCAGCGGGCTGGAATTGATCGCCACGCTGAAAGAAGAGCCGGATTTTGCCGCCGTCCCCATATTGGCAGTCACCGCCTATGCCGGGCGGGAGGATGAGGCGCGGATTCGCGCCGCCGGGGCCGAAGCCTATATCGCCAAGCCGATTTCAGTGATGCGCTTTATCGAAGCGGTCGGGCAATTGCTGCCCGCATAATTATTGCCAATTTTGCACATAGCAAAAGCGCGACGTTTGCCACGCCGCGCCCTGCATCAAACCACCGCCCAAATGGGCAGGGCAGATTATTTAATCTTGGCTTCCTTGAACTCGACATGCTTGCGCACGACGGGGTCATATTTGCGCATCGACATTTTTTCGGTCAGGGTGCGCGGATTTTTCTTTGTGACATAGAAAAAGCCAGTGTCAGCGCTGCTGACCAGACGAATTTTGACGGTGGTCGGCTTTGCCATGACCCGTTTCCTGCCTATATTTGCGAATCAAAAAAATAGAGGCGGCAAATTGCGTTGCCGCCCGCTCGGTGCGGGCCAGTGCGACAATCTGGCCGCTTTGTCAAGCATTAGGGTCAAGCGCACCACCTGCGTTTGCCCGCTGAACCGGCGGTTACAACATCATTAGCGCGCTGTTAACGATTTTGGGCGCAGCATCCCCCTGTTCCGGCGCGCCATGCCACGGGGCGGGCGCGGGCCGGGGCTGATGAAGTCCGGGGTATTGCGCCATGATGACCGAAGTTCGCGCCGCACGCATTCGTGATGAATTGCACCGCCGTATCGCCATGTTGGCAGAGGGGCGGGGGCAATATTCGCCGCGCCAATTGGTCGAAGCGGTCGACGCGATCCGCGCTTTTGCCGCTGACAGCGGCTTTTCGGCGGTTTCCTGCATCGCGGCCAAGCTCGAATCCGCGCTCGCCCGCGACATCGCCGGGCCCACCCTGCTCTGTTATCTGGATGCGATTGACGATGCGGTAAAGCTGGAACCGATGCGCGGCGCTGCGCAGCAAAGCCTGCTCGCCTCCGTCGCTTTGCGCGTCGGCATGTAAAGTAGCGCCCATTTTTCCGTGACCTTTTGATGTCGAGTCGCCATGGTTGATCCATGCTGACCGCCGCGTTGCTCACCAGTTTGACCGCCTGTTTCGCCGCCGCCTTTGGCGGGCGCTGGGCGCGGCTGGCCGCATCTATGCCAAGTGGTAACGCGCGGCATTTTCTGCCCGCGCTTGCCACCGCATTGATTGCCGCCGCCTTCGCGGCCTATGCTGGTGCGAGCCTCGCCGCACAATTTCCGCCGCGAGCGATGTTATTGTTGAGCGCGATGGCGCTCGGCTTTGCGGCGCTGCCACTGTTCTGGCGTATCCGCCCGATTGATGCGGCGGCCAAGGGCGCGATGGCGCGGCCCATGCATGCGGCCATATTGCTCGCCGCCGCGATGTGGGGGGATGGTGCGCCCTTCCTCATCCTCGCGCTCGCGGCATGGACGCAGGGGTTTTGGCTCGCCGCGATTGGAGGATTTGGCGGCATATTGGCGGCTTGGGGGGCGACCAGGCTGCTAACCGATGGCTTTGCCCGTTGGCTCTACCCGGCGCGACTGATGCTCGCCGCACTCCTCCTCCTCGCGGCGATATTTGCGGCGATGCGCGCACTCGCCAGCCCATATTGACCAACGCCTGTGACTTTAGTCATCGTCGATTCAGCCAGTTTGGACTAGCCATGCCCCGCACGCCTGCTAGCATGATGGCAATGCCGTGGGGCGGAATATACAGGGGACAAATATGCTAAAATCTTCGATGCTGGCTGGCACCGCGCTCGCGGCGATGTTGGCGATTGCGTCACCGGTCGCAGCGGCGCGCAATGACAACAACACGCCGCAGCCGATCAATTTTGGACAGACCGTCCACGGCACGGTCAGCGCCCCGGGCGAAGGCGGGTCGCAATGCACCCCCGAAGGGCCGGGTGCGCGGCGCTATAGTTTCAATGCAGAGGCGGGGACCCGTTTTGATATCAAGCTGACCGCCGATGATTTTGACACGATGGTCGAAATTGGCCGGATGGACGGCTGCAATTTTGTCTCGCTGGGCAGCAATGATGATGGCGGCGGTGAGGATGGACTGAACAGCCATATGATCGGCCGTATCCCAACCACCGGCGAATATGTGATTCGCGCCACCAGCTTTAATGGTGAGAGCGCGGGGGATTTTGAACTGGCGCTAACCCGCCTGCCCGCACTGCGCGAACCCGATGCGCCCGCCCCGCTCACCCTCGACCAAAAGGTCGAAGGACGCTTTACGGGGGAAGAGGCGACTATGCCCGACAATGCCGGCATGGGCGGCCTGTTTGCAGCTGTTGCCGCGACCGCAGAGGAAACCTCCATCGTCGAATCGGGTCGTCCCTATCGGCTCTATTCGCTGACCGGCGAAGCGGGGCAGAGCTTTTTGATCAAGCTCGATTCGGATGAATTTGATTCCTACCTCGAAGTCGGGGTTGATTCGCCGCTCGGTTTTTCGGTGGCGGCTTCCAATGACGATGGACCGGGCGACGATGATGGGCTGAACAGTCGCCTGACCGTCACCTTTGCCCATGCCGGCACCTTGCTGGTGCGTGTCAGCCCCTATAGCAATGCAACCGGTGCCTATACGCTGCATGTCGTCAACCCGCCTGCGCCCGGCGCCGCGGCAGAAGCGACGGAGGCCACGACGGAGGCTGCACCGCCCGCGGACGAGCCAGCGAAATAACGCAGACATCGCCCAACGAAAAAGGCCCGGAAAGTCACGCTTTCCGGGCCTTTTGCTATGCGTTGAAGACTATTTAGTCGGCCGCAGCCAGATTAACCGCCGAATATTTGCCACGATCATCCACTTCGATATCAAAGGCGACACGGTCCCCTTCGTTCAGCGCGTGGAAACCGGCGCGTTCGACCGCCGAGATATGGACAAAGCAATCTGCCCCGCCATCATCACGACAGATAAATCCGAAGCCCTTGGACGGGTTAAAGAATTTGACGTTGCCGGTGGTGCGTTCGCCGGTCAGTTCACGACGGGCGCGTGCCGGGCGTTCGCTTTGGTGCTGTTGCGGACCATCAAGCGGCAGATGTTCGCCAGTGATCTTGATGTCGGTTGCCGAAATGCGACCATTGCGGTCAACCAGCGTGAAAGCCAAAGTCTGGCCAGAGGCCAAACCTTCGAGCCCAGCCTGTTCCACCGCAGAGATATGGACGAAAATATCTTCGCCGCCATCATCACGCGAAACAAAGCCGAAGCCCTTGGATGCGTTAAAGAATTTAACGCTGCCGGTGCCTTCGCCAATGATCTGTGCGGGCATTTGCGGGCGCGGACCGCGCGAAAAGCCGCCGCCACCGCCACGGTCGCCGCCGCCGAAGCCGCCGCGATCACCGCCACCGCCGCCGCCATAGCCGCCGCCGCGCGGAGCGCCATAGCCACCGCCGCGAGGTGCGCCGTAGCCACCACCGCCGCCGCCGCCGAAGCCACCGCCACCGCTGCGTTCACCGCCGCCGCCTGCCGCGCCATAGAAATCCGGTTCGAATTCGTCCTTACGACCGCGTCCGCGCCGTTCACCCTTGCCGCCACCGCGGCGTTCCCGATCAAAACTCATATATTTACAACAACTCGCTGGTCCGCCACAAATTTTAATGGCCAACCGCTCTGAACGGACAAGAGCATGGTTCACCGAGTCGGCGCAGTACCCGCCGACCATCGGCGTCCATAGCGCAAATATGAATATGCGCGAACAAAAAAGCACCAAATCACAGGGACAGGCAAATTGCGCCGCCTTGAGGCTGCGCCTCATCTGCCCTAGAGGGGGCGATATGACGATATTTTTTCATGAAGAAGATTTGCCCGTCGGCGTGCTGCACGACGGCCCGATCGCCGTTGACACCGAAACCATGGGACTGCGCGCGGGCCGTGACCGGCTGTGTCTGGTGCAATTGAGCGATGGCAGGGGTGACCAGCATCTGGTGCGTTTTGGCCCTGGCAGTGATTATGCCGCGCCCCATTTACGCGCCGTCCTGTCTGACCCTAATCGTTTGAAAATATACCATTTTGCGCGTTTTGACGTCGCGATGATCGCCGCCCATATGGGTATTGATGCCGCGCCCGTTTATTGCACCAAAATCGCCTCACGACTGATACGCACCTATACCGATCGCCATGGCCTGAAAGAATTATTGCGCGAGGTCTTGGGCGTTGAAATATCCAAGCAGCAGCAATCGAGCGATTGGGGCGCACCCACCATTAGCGATGCACAGCGCGAATATGCCGCAAGCGATGTGCGATATTTGCATCAGTTGATGGAAAAACTCGACATCCGCCTCGAACGCGAGGGGCGCAAGGCGTTGGCAGATGCTTGTTTCGCCTTTTTGCCCACCCGCGCGCGACTCGACCTTGCGGGCTGGGATGAGGTAGATATTTTCGCGCATGCCTGAACGCGGCAGCAAAGGGTGATCGACCATGTCGAACCAGGCTGAGGTTGAACGAAGTCGTCGCCGTTCATGGGCGGCACGCGGCGGTCGCCACGACCGGTTCGTCCGCGCGCTCCAGCTCGGCCTGCCCGCGCTGGTCGGCGCATTGGCGGCGGTCATGCTGCTCGCCCCATTTGGGCACAAGGGTGAAATCAGCTTTTTGGTGGCCAAGGACAGCATCGATGTCGCAGGGCAAAGGATGCGCGTTTCCAATGCGCAATATCGCGGCAATGATGCCGACGGGCGCCCCTTTGTCCTGTCGGCGCGCAGCGCGTTGCAACGCAGCGCGGCTGACCCCATTGTGCGGATGGAAGGACTGTCGGCGCAAATTTTGCTGGCCGATGGGCCAGCGCGGCTGACTGCCAGCAGCGCGGGCTATGACCCGACACGCGATCAGGTGATGGTGGATGGTGCGCTCGACCTGACGGCAGCCGATGGATATCGCCTGCAATCGCGCGGTGTGCTGGTCGATCTGAAAGCCCGCACCGTTTCCACCAACCAGCCGGTGTCGGGCGCAACCAATATCGGCAGTTTCACCGCAGGCGGCCTGTCGGCCGACCTTGACCGGCGGATATTGCGTCTGTCGGGGCGCGCGCATATGCGCATAGACCAAGGGATTTAGGATATGTCGATGCGCGCCATCATCTTTGCCATCGCCAGTGGGTGCGCGGGTTTTGCCGGCACTACGGGCGTGCTCGTTGCAACGGGCAACATAGAACCTGCGGCCGCACAGGCGCTGGCCCGCCACAACAGCCGCGCGCCGGTGGATGTCGGGGCCGACGCGATAGAGGTGGAAAGCCGCGCCGACCGCGTCGTATTTTCGGGCAATGTCGATATTGCACAGGCGGGCATGCACCTGAGCGCCCAGCGTGTCACCATCGCTTATTCCGATGCCGGACGGCTGCAAATCAACCGCATCGATGCAACCGGCGGCGTCGTGGTGACAAAGGGCGGCGACCGCGCAACCGGCGCAAGCGCGATTTACGACCTCGACAATGGGCTGATCACGCTGCTCGGCAATGTCGAATTGCAGCAGGGGCCCAACCGCCTGTCGGGCGGGCGGATGGCGATTGATTTGACCAGCGGTCGTGCGCGCTTCGATGGTCGCGCCGCGCCGGGCGGGGCAAGTGCAACCGACGGCGGGGTCAACAGCGGTGGCGGCCGCCGTGTCACCGGCCGCTTTACCGTGCCGCAGCGCACGACGCCCGCGACGCCACCACGGCCTTAAGGGGGCATTGTTGAAATTTGCCTTTGCGCAGATTCCAAATCAGCTAGTAAAAGGCACTATCGCCCTAATTTGGAGTGAAATATTTCGATGCACGCGCTTGCCGATCCGGCGATGACGGGGGAAATGAACGCCCAGGCCCGCGACAGCGGCTTGGCAGTGGTCAGCCTCGCCAAAAGCTATGACAAGCGCAATATATTGTCGGACGTGTCGCTCCACGTCGCGCCGGGCGAAGTGCTCGGCCTGCTCGGCCCCAATGGCGCGGGCAAAACCACCTGTTTTTATTCGATCATGGGGCTGGTCAAACCCGATTCGGGGCGCATCATGCTCGACGGGGCCGACATCACGGCGTTGCCCATGTACCGGCGCGCGATTCTGGGTCTGGGCTATCTGCCGCAGGAAACGTCGATTTTTCGCGGGATGACGGTCGAACAAAATATCGCCGCCGTGCTCGAACTGGTGGAGCCGGACCGCGCCGCGCGCGCGGCAAGGCTTGATGAACTGCTCGACGAATTTGGCCTGACCCGGCTGCGCACATCACCCGCCATGGCGCTGTCTGGCGGCGAACGGCGACGCTGCGAAATTGCGCGCGCGCTGGCGGCGCACCCGTCGATCATGCTGCTCGATGAACCTTTCGCCGGCATCGACCCGATTTCGATCGGCGATATCCGCGACCTCGTCAAACAATTGCGCAATCGCGGTATCGGCGTCCTCATCACCGACCATAATGTGCGCGAAACGCTCGATATTGTGGACCGGGCCTGCATTATTTACGGCGGGCGCGTCCTGTTTTCGGGCAGCCCGGCCGAACTGGTCGCCGACCCCGAAGTGCGGCGACTTTACCTTGGCGAAGGCTTTTCGCTTTAGCCAAAGCGCCCTGAACCATGGCGCTCACCCCCCGCCTCGACCTCCGGCAAAGCCAAAGCCTCGTGATGACGCCGCAGTTGCAAATGGCGGTGCGGCTGCTCACGCTCTCCAACCTCGAGCTCGAAGCCGCGGTGGCGGAGGAGGTGGCGAAAAACCCGCTGTTGCAGGGGGATGAGGGGCGCGAAATTGCCATGGCTCCGCGCGATGACAGCGCGCAGGGCACCGACCGGATGTTGCGCGACGGGGTGGAGGCTTCGGGCAATCTCGACGTCGATCTGTCGGCCGAAACTTTCCATCATGACAGCGGCGCAGATGCGAACTGGTCTGATGTTGCCGGGGCCGGTAACGGTTCTGGCGGCGGCTCTGGCGACGGATCGCGTGAGGCACCCGACATGGATTTGTTCGGTGCGGCGGGTGCAACGCTGATCGAACATCTGACCGGCCAAGCGGGCGAAAGCCTGTCGGGCACCCAACATATGCTGGCCATCCACATTGTCGAAGCACTGGATGATGCGGGCTATCTGACCGAAGATTTGGGCGAAATGGCGATGCGCCTTGGCGTGCCGCGCACCGAAATGGAGCATGCGCTGGCCGCGGTGCAGCGATTTGACCCGACGGGGGTGGGCGCACGCGACCTTGCCGAATGTATCGCTCTCCAGGCGCGCGAAGCCGACCGATATGACCCGATGATGGCGCGGCTGATCGACAATCTCGACCTGTTGGCGCGCGGGCAAATCAACCAATTGCGGCGGATTTGCGATGCGGATGCAGAGGATATGGCCGACATGATCCGCGAATTGCGCGGATATGACCCGAAACCGGGCCATATTTTTGCCCGCAATGATGCGCCCCCGATTGTCCCCGACCTGTTCGTGCGCGAAAGCGCGGATGGCTGGACGATAGAGATTAACGGCGCGACCTTGCCCCGCCTGCTGGTCAACCGGCGCTATCATGCCGAATTGTCACGCAACATCAGCGCGGGCGGCAAGCGCGATGCGGTCGCCAAAAGCTGGCTTTCCGACGCGCTCGCCAATGCCAATTGGCTGATGCGCGCGCTCGACCAGCGACAGCAGACGATCCTGCGCGTCGGCGAAGAAGTGGTGCGGCTGCAAGGCGGCTTTTTCACCCATGGGGTGGCTGCACTCATCCCGCTGACGCTGCGCCAAGTGGCCGAAACCATCGGCGTCCATGAATCGACGGTCAGCCGCGCGACATCGAACAAATATCTCCACTGCGCGCGCGGCACTTTTGAGCTTAAATATTTCTTTTCGAGCGGGGTCGCTGCCGCCGACAGCGCCGATGGCATGTCCGCCGAAGCGGTCAAGGCGCGGATAAAGGCGCTGATCGATGGCGAAGCCGCCGATGCGATATTGTCCGACGACACGCTCGTCGAACTATTGCAAAAACAGGGCTGCGACATTGCGCGGCGCACCGTTGCCAAATATCGCGAAGCGATGGGCATTGGTTCAAGCGTGCAGCGCCGCCGCGCGCGCGCCATTTCGGGATAGGAGTTTGAATATGCACTTGGGGATGAAATGGGCGCTGCCCGCCATGGCATGGGTGATGGCAAGCGGCGCGATGGCGCAGGATGGCGCGCCTACAACGCCGCCCGCCACCCCGGTTGCGCCCGCCGCGCCCGCCGCTCCGGCTGCCCCGCAATATCGGCTGCAATATGTGACGCTGACCACCGCGCTTGGTAACATCGTCCTAGCGCTCGAGGTGGAGCGCGCGCCGATTTCCGCCGCCAATTTCCTGCGCTATGTCGATGCGCGGCGTTTTGACGGGCTGACTTTCTATCGCGCGCTCGACATGGGGCGCGGATATGGGCTGATTCAGGGTGGGCCAAGCGGCAATCCGCGCCTTTCCTACCCACCCATTGCGCATGAACCGACCAGCCGCACCGGCCTCTCCCACACAGATGGTGCAATCAGCTTTGCCCGCGCCGCACCGGGCAGCGCGCAGGGTGATTTTTTCATCATATTGGGCGGGCTGCCCAGCCTCGACGCCCAGCCCGCGGGCAGCGGCGGCGATAGCGATGGTTTTGCGGTTTTCGGCCATGTCGCGGGCGGCATGGACGTGGTGCGCGCGATATTGAGCCAACCGACCGACCCCAATGCTGGGCCGGGCGTCATGCGCGGACAGATGATCGCCGCACCGGTGCGGATATTGACCGCGCGGCGCAGCGCCGCACCCCCGCCCGCCGACCCGCCTGCGGCTGCCCCGCCGGTTGCAACACCCGCACCGGCGACGACGGGCGGTTGAACAGATTGCAAAAACTGCAATCATCATTGTTTCTTTCGCAGTTGCACAATGGATGGGATGGCGGCATTTAGAGCATGCCTTTCGAGGCACTCTCTCCCAAACCTCCCTTAAAGGGCCGCCCTAACCGGCGGCCCCTTTTTTTGCCCATGGTCTATATTGCTGCGGCGCAATATGCTGATTTCGGAGCAGAAACTCTCTGTGCTCCTAGGCTAGGATGGCGCTTTGGCGGAGGGGGATTGCGCCGCGCCCTAGCCATGTTCCGCCGGGTCGAGCGCGAGGAGCGCAAAGCTCGCCAGCCAATGTTCGCCCATATAATCCCCCGCCACATGCGGCAATGCGGCAGCAAGGTGGCGGTCGGCGGCATCGGCGGCGACCTGTTGCACCCCATGGTCAGCGGGCAGGCCGCACGCAATCCCGCGCCAAGCCCAAGCACGCGACAGATTCAGCCCGTCCAGATGCGCAATCTTACCATCACTGCGGTCGGAAACATGCGCAGGGGTGAACAAAGTTGCCGGCTGGCATTGCGCGGCGCGCGGCAAAAAGGCGTCAAACCATGCGGCAAATATTTGGGGCGGGAGGATGCGGCGCATCAACAAAGCCTCGGTCAAGGTGGAGGATAAAAACTCGTCACCCCCCGGTTCCCATGCTTGCGCGTTAACATCCCCGCCGAACCAGTCGCGCGCGCGCCGCCCGATCTGGTCAGCAAAATCGGGGTCATGTTCCAGCGCCCATTGGTGCGCGTGGCGCATCGCAAAGCTGCTGTTGAAATGGGTGCCGACGCGGATGGGATAGGTCATTTTCTGGAAATAGGCCGCCAGTCGCCCCGCCAGATGGCGCGCCAGGGGTTCGAGCACCTTACCCCAGCCAACCCCCAGTTCGGCATCGGCGCGCGCACCCTCCCCCTGTAGTTTCAACAGCCACGCCCAGCCATAGGGGCGCGATGCCCCGCCGCCATAGGTTCGCGCGAAGTAAGCGATTTCGCCCGCGACTTTTTCGGGCACAAATACGGCATCGGCGCGTTCGCGCACCTGCTGCGCCTCTGCCGTGTTTGGAAATGCCCGCGCCAAACGCAATAATTGCCACCAGCCATGGACGCAGCTGTGCCAGTCAAAACTGCCATGAAAAATCGGGTGATGCGCCGCAGGGGGCCGGGCATCGGCGTCACTTTCCCAGACAAAATCCATCTTGAAGGGATAGGGTCGGTCAATATGGCTGAGCGTCAGCGCCATGAAACGGCGGGCGATATTCTCATCGAGCATCATGGAAAGGCCAGCCAGTAAATCAGCGCGATATTGACGGCGAGCAGCGGCAGCGCGGTGCCAATCTGCGCGCGCACCACGCCATTGCGATTATCCAGTTCGAGCAGCGCGGCGGGCACAATGTTAAAATTGGCGGCCATCGGCGTCATCAACGTGCCGCAAAAGCCCGCGAGCATCCCAATCGCCGCGACAATTGCGGGATTGCCATGGTGCTGGTGGATAAGGATGGGAAGCGCGACCGCGCTCAACATCACCGGAAAGGCGGCAAAGGCGTTGCCCATCGCCATGGTGAAGAGCGCCATGCCCACGCCATATGCAATCACCGCACCCACCAAGCTGCCGTCGGGGATGACCATAGAAAGCAGGCTGCCGACCGCATTGCCAACGCCCGCCAGCGCGAACACCGCCCCCAGACTCGCCAACATTTGCGGCAATACCGCCGCCCAGCCGACCGCATCCATCAACCGCCGCCCCTGTTGCAGGGGGACGAGCGGTGGCGGGCGCAGCCAAGCATAACCAATCGCCAGTGCCGCCAGCACCCCGGCGGCAAGCGCAATCAACGTCACCTGTCCCGGATCGACCAGATGGGGAATGCGCTTGAACAAAAATGTGCCGATGAGCGCGGTTGCCGGAATGACCAGCGCGAGGAGGAAGAGCCGATTGCCATTGCGCGCCGCCTCCCCCTGTCGGAACGCCGTTTCGGCTGCGGCATCGTCCGCCGATTTTTCGCCGCGCGTCAGCCCGCCAAAACCGGCGATGGCGACCAGAGCGACGACGAGCAAGCCATTGCCCACATCCCCCAGATAATCACCCGCCAGCATCGATAGCGCGAGCAAGCCCCAAAAGGCGGCGCTCGACCAACGGCGTTTTTGCGCAACATCGCGCAGGGTCAGCACCGCATAAATGGCAAAGCACAGCCCCGCGAACCAATAAACATGGGTAAGCGTGATCATCGCCGCACCCCCCGCGCACGCAGCGTTCGGTCAAATCGCCACAGGCGAAAGCCATGGATGGCAAAGGCGGCAATGGCTGTCGGTATCGCCCAGACCGACAGGTCAAATGGGTCGAGCCGGATGCCATTTTGTTCGAGCAGCCCCTTCATCAACAGGATGGAGCCGATGGCGATGAAAATATCTTCGCCAAAAAACAGGCCGACATTATCGCTCGCCGCGCTCATCGCGCGGATGCGTTGGCGCGTCGCATGGTCAAGCGGCCGGTCCACTTCCGCCGCTGCTTCGGCCATCGGCGCAACCAGCGGACGCACGGTTTGCGCATGGCCAGCGACCGAGGTCAGGCCCAATGCGGCGGTAATCTGGCGAAGGAGGAGGTAGGCGATCAGCAGTCGCCCGGTCGTCGCCCCCTTCATCGCGGCAATCAGGCTGCGCGCACGTTCCTGCAGCCCATGATGTTCGAGCAACCCGATGACCGGCAGGACGATCCAAACCACGCTGACATAGCGTGTGTCGTTAAAGGCGCGGCCAAAGGCAGCCAAAATCGCGGTCAGATCCAGCCCCGCCGCAAGTCCCGTCACCAGTGCCGATGCCGCCACCACCAGCAGGGGGTGAAAGCGAAAGGCGAACCCGATCAGGATGACGCCAATCCCCAATAAAACCCACATTGGCCATTCCCCCCTTTGCCCGATTATCTGCCCAATTATCTTGCCCAGCTATTCGTCCGGCTTTCCATAACCGCCGCCACCCGGCGTTTCGATAACAAATATATCGCCTGCATCGAGCGTGACGCTGGCAATCGCGTCCAACCGCTCAACCGCGCCATGTGCGCGTTCAACCCGGTTGATGCCCGCCGCGCCATCGCCGCCACCGCCAAGCCCAAAGGGCGCGATTTTGCGCCGGTTGGACAAAATCCCCGCCTGCATTTTTTCCAAGAAACGGATGCGCCGCCGCGCGCCATTGCCGCCCGGCCATTGTCCCGCGCCGCCCGACCCATGGCGGATGGCAAATTCTTCGAGCAGTACGGGAAAACGGGTTTCCAATATTTCCGGGTCGGTCAACCGGCTGTTGGTCATATGCGTCTGCACCGC
>CAUJJQ010000226.1 GCA_963205285.1 Pseudomonadota bacterium
GCCGCTGGTGCCGGCCAAGGAAATTATCGACGCGCCGATGGATTTTGACGGGTTAAAGGCCGTGGGGTCGGGGCTGGGCACAGCCGCTGTCATCGTCATGGATAAATCGACCGATATTGTCCGGGCAATCTCACGCATTTCCTATTTCTACAAGCATGAAAGCTGCGGCCAATGCACGCCGTGCCGCGAAGGCACCGGCTGGATGTGGCGGGTGATGGAACGGCTGCGCACCGGTGATGCGCAAAGCCATGAAATCGACACATTGTGGGAAGTGACCAAACAGGTCGAAGGCCACACGATTTGCGCGCTGGGCGACGCGGCGGCTTGGCCGATTCAAGGGTTGCTGCGCCATTTTCGACCCGAATTGGAACGGCGGATTGCCGAAAATGGCGGATTGCAGGAGGCGGCGGAATAATGCCTAAACTGACGGTCGATGGCATTGAAGTCGAAGTGCCGCAGGGCGCGACGGTGCTGCAAGCTTGTGAAGCTGCGGGCAAGGAAGTGCCGCGTTTTTGCTATCATGAACGGCTCAGCATTGCCGGAAACTGCCGCATGTGCCTGGTCGAAGTGTCGCCCGGCCCGCCCAAGCCACAGGCAAGCTGTGCCTTACCCGCCGCCGAGGGGCAGACAATCCGCACCGATAGCCAGATGGTCAAAAAAGCGCGCGAAGGGGTGATGGAGTTTTTGCTCATCAACCACCCGCTCGACTGTCCGATCTGCGATCAGGGCGGCGAATGTGATTTGCAGGACCAATCGGTCGCTTATGGCAAGGGACATAGCCGGACGCTGGAAAATAAGCGTGCGGTGACCGAAAAATATATGGGGCCGGTCATCAAAACGGTGATGACGCGCTGCATCCACTGCACCCGCTGCATCCGCTTTGCAGAGGAAGTCGCCGGAACCAACGAAATCGGTGCGCTCTATCGTGGGGAGGATATGCAGATCACCTCCTACCTCGAACAAGCAGTGCAGAGCGAATTGTCGGGCAATGGCGTTGACCTATGCCCGGTTGGCGCGCTGACCAGCCGCCCCTATGCATTTGAAGCGCGTTCATGGGAATTGACCAAGACGCACGGCATCGACGTTACCGATGCGGTGGGCAGCAATATTCGCGTCGATGCGCGTGGGCGGCAGGTGCTGCGCGTGCTGCCGCGCGTCAATGACGATGTGAACGAGGAATGGGCGCATGATAAGGCGCGCCACCATATCGACGGGCTGATGGTCCGGCGGCTTGACCAGCCCTGGCTGCGTCGTGATGGCAAATTGGTGGCGGCGAGCTGGGCGGAGGCTTTCGCCGCAATAAGGGCGGCAGATGCAGGGGCATCAGTCGCGGCGATTGCAGGCGATATGGTCGATTGCGAAACGATGTTTGCGGCCAAGGCACTGGTGAATGCGCTGGGCAGCGACATGCTCGAAGGGCGGCAAACCGGCCTTGCTTATGATGGGACTAATCTGGCAACCGTCAATCTGAATAGCGGCATCGCGGCTGTCGAGGATGCCGATGTTATTTTGATTATCGGTAGCAATTTGCGCTGGGAAGCGCCGCTCATCAACACGCGCGTGCGCAAAGCGGTGTGGAAACGCGGGGCAAAGGCATTTGGCGTGGGGCCGGAAATTGACCTCAGCTATGATGTGGAATGGCTGGGGGGCGATGCTGCCATCCTCACCAAATTGCCCAAACATGTGACCGATGCGCTGGCAAAGGCTGGGCGCCCGTTGATCCTACTTGGCGGTGGCGGTCTGGCTGTGCCCGGTGTCCATGGCGCGGCGCTGGCGATTGCCAAAGCGGCCAATGTCGTGCGCGAAGATTGGCACGGATTTGGCGTTGTCCATATGGCGGCGAGCCGGATGGGCGGGCTAATGCTGAATTATGCGCAAAGCGGCGGTATTGCCGACATCATTTCCGCAAAGCCCAAATTGGCCTTCTTCCTCGGCGCGGATGAGGTGGATTTTTCGGCCTTTGCCGACAGTCTGAAAGTGTATGTCGGCCACCATGGCGACAAGGGTGCGCACGCGGCCGATGTCATCCTGCCCGCTGCGGCGTGGAGCGAAAAGCCCGGCACCTATGTCAACACCGAAGGGCGCGTCCAGCGCAGCGAACGCGCGGTTTTCCCGCCGGGCGACGCGCGGGAGGATTGGTCGATTTTTCGCGCCCTTGCCGATGTTTTGGGCGTGCGCCTTGGCTTTGACAGCTTTGATGGGTGCCGCATGGCGATGGAAGCAGCCGTTCCGGCGCTGGGCCATGTCGATGTTCGCGCCGATTACGGCTGGCCCAAGGAAGCGAAGGACTGGCCCAAGCTGGACGCCAAGCCCAAGGGTGAAATATCCTACCCGATCAAGGATTTTTACCTGACCAACGCCATCGCGCGGGCCAGTGAAACGATGCAGCGCTGTTCGGCGGAATTGCTGCATGGTGAAGTGTTTGCGGAGGCAGCCGAATGACCGCGTGGTTCCAATCAACCTTTTTGGGGGTGGAATTGGGCTGGTTTGTCGCCACGCTCATCCTCATCTTGATGATTGCCCTGCCGCTGATGCTGGCGGTGGCGATGATCATTTATGCCGACCGTAAAATCTGGGCGGCGATGGCGCTGCGGCGCGGCCCGAATGTCGTTGGCCCCTTTGGCTTGCTGCAAAGCTTTGCCGATGGTTTGAAGGTGTTTCTGCAGGAAACAATCATCCCGTCGGGTGCCAACAAAATCTTGTTCCTGATCGCCCCGATCATCACCTTTACCGTTGCACAAATGGCGTGGGCGGTCATCCCCTTTGGGTCGCAACAGGTGCTGGCCGACATCAACGTCGGGCTGCTCTACATCCTCGCCATATCCTCACTCGGCGTTTATGGCGTGGTGATTTCGGGCTGGGCATCCAATTCAAAATACCCGTTTTTTAGCGCGTTACGCGCCGCAGCGCAGATGATCAGCTATGAAGTGTCGATCGGCTTTGTGCTCATTTCGGTGGTGCTGATGGCGGACAGTTTCAACCTGTCGACCATCGTTTTGGCGCAAAAAGGCCATGTATTGGGCATCATCAACGGCTTTGGGTTCAACCCGATGCTGCTCCCCATGGCGGTGGTGTTCCTGATTTCCGCGATGGCGGAAACAGCGCGCACGCCGTTCGACCTGACCGAAGCTGAAAGCGAATTGGTTGCCGGCTATCAGACCGAATATAGTTCGATGAGCTTTGCGCTGTTCTGGCTCGGCGAATATGCCAATGTCATCCTGATGTGCGCGCTCAACGCCGTGCTTTTCTGGGGTGGTTGGCTGCCGCCGATTGATTGGGCACCGCTCTATGTCGTGCCGGGGATGATCTGGTTCTTCCTCAAAATCGGCTTCTTCTTTTTCGTCTTTAGCTGGGTGAAGGCGACGGTGCCGCGCTATCGTTATGACCAGTTGATGCGTCTGGGCTGGAAAATTTTCCTGCCGCTGTCGCTGTTTTGGGTGTTTCTGGTGTCGGGCTTTCTGATGCTGACGAGGTATGGGGCATGAGTGTCGCGCAGTTCATCAAAAACTGGACGCTGTGGGAATTTATCGTCGCCCATGCGTTGACTTTGAAATATTTTTTCAAGGCCAAGGCAACGATCAACTACCCCTTTGAAAAAAACCCGCTGTCGCCGCGTTTTCGCGGTGAACATGCGCTGCGCCGTTACCCCAACGGCGAAGAACGCTGCATCGCGTGCAAGCTGTGCGAGGCGATTTGCCCCGCGCAAGCAATTACGATTGAGGCGGAACCGCGCGATGATGGCTCACGCCGCACCACCCGGTATGACATCGACATGACCAAATGCATTTACTGCGGCTTTTGCCAGGAAGCCTGCCCGGTCGATGCGATTGTCGAGGGTCCGAATTTTGAATTTGCCACCGAAACGCGGGAGGAATTGCTTTATGACAAGGCCAAATTGCTCGCCAACGGGGACAAATGGGAACGCGCAATTGCGGCAAATATTGCCGCTGATGCGCCCTATCGATAGGGCGCGGCCGATATGATGCAGATTATCGCCTTTTACCTGTTCGAAACGATCCTGATCGCCTCGGGTGCGCTCACCATTTTGGCGCGCAACCCAGTGCACAGCGTCTTGTGGCTCATCCTCGCCTTTTTCAACGCAGCCGGGCTGATGTTGCTGCTGGGCGCCGAATTCATCGCCATGTTGCTGGTGATTGTTTATGTCGGCGCGGTTGCGGTGCTGTTCCTGTTCGTGGTCATGATGCTCGACGTTGATTTTGCAGCATTGCGCAGCGGCTTTGTTCGTTATCTGCCATTTGGTGCATTATTGGCGGTGGTGTTGGCGGCTGAAATGCTGTTCGCAGTCGGCTCATGGCAGGCGGGCGGCGTCCAATTGGCGGGCCGCATCGCCCCGGTGCATAGTGCGGCGAGCAACATCCAGCAGATAGGCGAGTTGCTGTATACACGCTATATTTTCCTGTTTGAAGCAGCGGGCATCATCCTGCTGGTCGCCATGATTGGGGCCATCGTGCTCACCAACCGGCCGCGCAGCGGTGTGCGGCGACAAAATGTCGCGGCGCAAAACGCCCGCCGTCCCAAGGATGCGACGCGTCTTGTCAACCAGCCGGTCGGGCAGGGGGTGGAATTATGATCGGGCTTGCCCATTATCTGACAGTCAGCACGATTTTGTTCGTGCTGGGCGTGCTCGGCATCTTCATCAACCGCAAGAATATCATCATCATTTTGATGGCGATTGAACTGATCTTACTGTCGGTGAACATCAACCTCGTCGCGTTCAGCCACTTTTTGGGTGATTTGGCGGGTCAGGTTTTTGCGATGTTCGTATTGACGGTTGCGGCGGGCGAGGCGGCAATCGGGCTTGCCATTTTGGTCATTTATTTCCGTGGGCGCGGCACCATCGCTGTCGATGACGCCAACCAGATGAAGGGCTGACGCGCCGATGATTAGCTATATTGTCTTTCTGCCTTTGCTCGCCGCGATTGTCGCGGGGCTGGGCGGTCGCTTCATCGGTAATTTTGCCGCAAAATTGGTGACGACGGGTGCACTGTTTGCCGCTTGCGCGATGAGCTGGCCAATTTTCATCAGCTTTTTGGCCGGTCATGCGACGCCGGGTGTCACGCCAATGTTGCACTGGCTGTCGTCGGGCGATCTGGTGTTTGATTGGGCGCTGCGCGTCGATACGCTGACCGCGGTCATGCTGGTGGTGGTGACCAGCGTTTCTGCGCTCGTCCACCTGTATAGCTGGGGCTATATGGCCGAAGACCCCAGTCAGCCGCGCTTTTTCGCTTATTTGTCGCTGTTCACCTTTGCGATGTTGATGCTGGTGACCGCCGACAATCTGGTGCAGATGTTCTTTGGCTGGGAAGGGGTGGGGCTTGCGTCATACCTGCTCATCGGATTTTGGTATCATAAGCCGTCGGCCAATGCGGCGGCGATAAAGGCTTTCGTCGTCAATCGTGTCGGTGACCTTGGCTTTATGCTGGGGATTTTCGGGACATTTTTGGTGTTCCGCACGGTTTCGATCCCCGAAATCCTCGCCGCCGCGCCAG
>CAUJJQ010000227.1 GCA_963205285.1 Pseudomonadota bacterium
GCTCCCAAGGCCGTCAAGGAAGGCGTCAACAAGGCTGAAGCTGAAGAGCTGAAAAAGAAGCTCGAAGGCGCTGGCGCGACCGTCGAACTGAAGTAAGTTAGAGGTCAGGATTTTGGGGGCGGTGCCATGCGGCGCTGCCCCCTTTTCTTTGTGCAGAATCTGCCCGAAACTATTGCCCGTGGAACTGGGCTACGGCGCGGCTGACCGCCTGCATCAGCGCCATACGCGCGGGCACGCTGGCGGTGGTATCGCCCAGCATCACCGCGACCGTATAGCGCGTACCGTCGGGCGCGGTTAAAATCGCCACATCATTATAGCCGGTGGCAACCCCGCCCAGTTCCTGCCCGGTGCCGGTTTTATGCGCCACGCGCCAGCCCGCAGGAACGCCCGCGCGCAGCCGCTGCGGCCCGCTGGTCACCCGCGACAATGTATCGAGCATCAACGCGGTGGAAGCTGGCGACAATAATTCCCCGCGCGCCAGAGCGCCAAGCGCGGCGGTAATCGCCAAGGGACTGGCACCGTCTTCGGGGTCAGCGAGGTAGCGTTGCAGCGCTTCACGGCGCACCGCCATCGGCACCGCACCGCGCGCCGTCTGAAAACTGCGGGCGACCGAATAACGTTGCTGCCATTCCATGCCCGCGATGTGACTTTGCAACAAACGCTCGCCCGGGCCAAAGCGGATGCGGCCCAATTGATGGTCATCGATAAAGCGGCGCACTGCATCCGGCCCGCCCACCCGGCGCAACAGCGCATCATTCGCGCTATTATCGCTGGTTGTGATCGCCAGGTCGAGCAGGCGGCGCAGGCTGATGTGCACGCTCCCCTCCCGCCGCACCTGTTCGGCGAGCGGCTGGTGAAACAGCGTCAGATCATCGCTGGTGATCGTCACCTCTTGGTCGAGGTTGATGCGCCCTGCATCCACCTGTGACAACAGGGTCAGCGCCACCCATGTCTTGGAAACGCTTTGCTGCGGGAAATATTCATCACCGCGCCGCGCAATCGCCCAATTGCCATCAATCCGGCGAACAGCAATCCCTGTCCGTCCGGGGAAAGTCCGCCAAAGTTCATTTATCTGCGCTTCCAACCCTGCGGGCGGGCGGTTCACGCCCGGGTCTGGCCGGTTGGCGGCGGGCGGCGGGGCGGGTCGCCACGGCGGGCGGACGTTGCTGGGCGGCGGCGGGCTATGGTCGGGGCTGGCGGGAACAGCGCTCGCACAGCCGGAAAGCATCCATGCCGCACCCATCATACACAAGCCGTTACGCACAATATTCGACAATTCAGCATCCCTTTTTCGTAGATGCCCTTTTGCCAAGCCCCGGCGCTTGGGGCGAGTGCTGGTGCGACGAATGATTCCCTGACAGCGATGAGATGAGCCGATACTATGATTGACGCATGCCCCGGCGGGCCTAAGCAGGGCAGCGAGGCGCACAAATCGCGCCATGGCAGGAGGATGGGCGATGAGTCTCGACGGACAATTTGACAGCAATGTCTGGCAAGATGCAGCCGATGGCGAATTTGATGCCATGGTTGACCTGCGCCGCGCCATCCACCGCGAACCCGAACTGGGCCTTTCCAACCCCAAGACGCGCGACAAGATTCGCGCCGCGCTCGCCGACTTGCCGATCCAATGGCGCGAAGGGCCATCGACAACCGGCCTGATCGGCATTTTGGAAGGGGCATCGGGCGGCAATGGCCGCACCATATTGCTGCGCGGGGACATGGACGCGCTGCCGATGAGCGAAGAAACCGGCCTGCCATTTTCCAGCACCGTCGCGGGCGCCATGCATGCGTGCGGCCATGATTCGCACGTCGCCATGCTGGCGGGCGCGGCAAAGATTTTATGCGCCAACCGTGACCGGCTGGTCGGGCGGGTGCTGTTCATGTTCCAACCGGGGGAGGAGGGGCACCACGGCGCACGCCACATGCTCGACGATGGGTTGATTGACCCCTTGCCCGATGCGGCCTTTGCGCTCCACATCTCCCCCAACGCGCCGCACGGCCTGTTTACCGGACGTGCCGGGCCGCTGCTCGCCTCCACCGACAAGGTCAAGATAAAGGTCAATGGCAAGGGCGGCCATGCATCGATGCCGCATGATGCCATCGACCCTGTCCCCATCGCCTGCGCCATCGTCGGCGCGATCCAGCAGATGGTGACGCGACAGGTGCCGGTCTTTGACCCCTGTGTCGTCACCATCGGCAAGATTGCGGCGGGCACCACCGACAATGTCATCCCCGAATTTGCCGATATGCTGGGCACCATCCGCACCCTGTCGCCCGAACGGCGCGCCGATGTGCAGGCGCGCATCAAAATGCTCGCCGAACATATGGCGCTGGCGCATGGCGCAAGCGCCAGCGTCGAATTTACCGAAGGCTTTCCAGTGACGCTGTGCGACAGCCGCGCGGTTGCCTTTGGCGAACGGGTCATCCACGACATGTTCGGACCGGATGCCTTTGTCACCATGCCTGCACCGATGATGGGGGGCGAAGATTTCTCTTACGTCCTCAACAAAGTGCCGGGCGCGATGTTCTTTTTGGGAGCCAGCCATGAAGGGGATGATTGGCGGCACTGCTGCGGCCTCCATTCCAACCATATGGTGATGGACGAAAAAATCATGGCGCGCGGTGCAGCTATCCACGCCGCCTTTGCCGAACGCTTTTTGGCAGAGGGCTGGGGTGATTAAGGCAGCAGAACTGTGTCCTTGGCTTCGGGCAAAAGGTCGGGAAAATC
>CAUJJQ010000228.1 GCA_963205285.1 Pseudomonadota bacterium
GTCCAGGGAGGAGACACCGCATGCGGTGTCATCATCGCGCCGGAAAAAGGGGGGGAACCAGCGCCGATGACTCTGCTAAAATAGGAAAAGCCGCCGCCGGTTTCAAGTGCCCGGCGACGGCTTTTTGATTTTGGTTCGCAAAAACTGTTTAAGCGGCGGGAACTGGCTGCAAATTGGGTGGCGGAACGAGCCCATAATTCAGCTGTTCGGCGAACAGGTCACGCATGATGCCCATCGAAAACAGGTGCGCATAGATGAGCGGCAGGATGCCGTTCTGGTTGATACGGCGCAGCGCATCACCGCGCAGGTCGCGCAGTTTATTTTCATCAATCATACGGAAACCGCGATAGACATAGGGCTGTTCCTGCCCCTCTGCCTGAATCGACATTTCGCCGTCCATCAAAACGTCAAGCTTTTCCAATTCGGCCATGAACGCCTGCGTGCGTGCGCCAGCTTCTTCGAAATTCTTACAAAATTCGAGGATGTCGCTCGTCGCCTTGCTCGGCTGATCACCGTCGAATAGCGGCGCGCCATCGCCATCTTCGCTCAGTCCGGGTGCGGTCGGGTCGAAACAGAGCGACAATTCATCGCTGTCGTCACGCAATTTGGCGAGCAGAAACGGGTAACGGCGGACATAGGCGGGGACATAGACCTGCTTGGTCAGCTTGCCTTCCTTATCGACGAACAGGTTGATGCCTTCGTTCATGCCCATCAGCGCGATGGGCACCGATGGCGAGCCGGCGGAAAAGACGATCGGGAAAAAACGGCCAGCGACAATGAACTCATCGATCGTTACCGGCACCGCGTGCGCCTGAATCAAAAAAGGTGCGCTGTCTTGGCTTTGCAGCTTCAAATTGGCGTGCTGGCTGGTCGACAGCGGCACCAGATCATTAAAAAACAGCGGCAAATTCGGGGCGGTCGCCATATAGTGTCTCCGGCAGAAAAATTTGTGGCGCGCGCCGTCAATGGCGCGCGCGAAGCGCCGCCTTTATTGGCACTTGACCGCTTCTGCAAGTGGGCCAGGGTCAGAACCCTAGCTAATCGGGGATGAGCACGCCGGGGTTGAGCAGTCGCTGGGGGTCGAGCGCCGACTTTAGCCCGCGTAAAATGGCGATGCGCACCGGATCGCCCAATTCACCGAATATCGCGAGCTTGCTACGCCCGATGCCATGTTCGGCGCTCAGCGACCCGCCGCGCGCGATGGCGGCGACATATACTGCGCGCGCGACATCACTGCCATGCGCGCCAATCCATGCATTTGCATCGCTGCCTTGCGGCGGGCGGACATGAAAATGGACATTGCCATCGCCCAAATGGCCAAAGGCAAGGCAGGTTACATCAGCGAACTGGCCGGCGAGTTCGGCTGGAACCTTTGTCAGAAAATCGGGCATGGCATCCACCGGCACAGAAATATCGTGCTGCATGGCGGGGCCGATCGCGCGCTCCGCCTCTGAAATAGAATCGCGTATGCGCCAAAAATCGGCCACCTGCGCTTCGCTGGCGGCGATGGTTGCATCGCTGGCGATCCGCTCTGCCATGCGGCTGGCAAGCGCGGTTTCCAGCGCGACACCCGCGCCATCGCCGACTGCCTCCACCAAAATATGCCATGGGCCAGCGGTTGCAATAGGGCGGCGGGTGCCGGGTATATGCGCCAGTACATGGGTGAGCGCTGCGTCAGGCAATATCTCAAACCCCTCCAGCATTTGACCCAATTCGCTGGTCATGCGGCGCAGCGCGGTCAGCGCGGCATCGGGCGTGGCAACGCTCATCCAGCCGACGCCATGTTCGCTAACCGCTGGACAAAGCGCCAAGGTGACGCCGGTTACGATGCCAAATGCCCCCTCCCCACCGATGAAAATCTGTTTGGGGTCCGGGCCTTGATTATCCTTGGTGAGCGGGGTCATCACATCGAGCAGGCTGCCATCTGCCAACACCACTTCAAGCCCACGAGTCAGCGCGCGCATGCTGCCATGGCGCAGCACCTGTGTGCCGCCCGCATTGGTTGCAACCAGCCCGCCGAGCGTTGCCGAACCCTTACCGCCCAAGGTCAGCGGAAAGCGCAGCCCCTGCGCAGATGCGGCGTCATGTGCGTTCGCCAAAATCATCCCGGCATCGGCAAACAGCAATTGCGCATCCACATCGAGCCGCCGGATGCGGTTCATGCGGCGCAGGGAGAGGAGGAGCATGTCGCCCGACCCATCTGGCGTCGCCCCAGCGCACTGGCCGCTGTTGCCGCCCTGCAGGGTCAGCGGCTGACCGGCCGCCGCACACATGCGGACAATCGCCTGCACCTCTGCCGTGGTGGCGGGTGATAACATCGCCGCCGCGCGACCATGCACCCGTCCGCGCCAGTCGCTCAGCCATGGTGCCAATTCCGATGCATCGTTGGTAAAAGCCTTTGGCCCCAAGAGTTTGGCCAGTTGGGGAAGGAGCGCGGGGTCAGCCATGGCAGCGCCATAGCCTTATTGCACGGCGCGTGCAGCATTTTCCTTGACTTTCAGTGCTTAGCGGCCATAGGCGCGCGCAGCGCGGATGCCATGCGGATAACATGGTGCCGTCTTTTCGCAAATTTTCCGGAAAAAAATTGATGCATTTTGCCGACCTCGGCCTTTCAGATGAATTGCTGCGCGCCGTGACCGAGGCTGGTTATAGCGAACCGACACCGATTCAGGCTGCGGCCATTCCGCAGGTGCAGATGATGCGCGACTTGATCGCCATCGCCCAGACCGGTACCGGCAAGACCGCCAGTTTCGTGCTGCCGATGATCGACATTTTGGCAAATGGTCGCGCACGTGCGCGAATGCCGCGTACCCTCATCCTCGAACCGACGCGCGAACTCGCCGCGCAGGTTGCCGAAAATTTCGAAAAATACGGCAAATATCACAAGCTTTCGATGGCGCTGCTGATTGGTGGTGTCCAGATGGGCGATCAGGTCAAGGCGCTGGAAAAAGGGGTCGATGTGTTGATCGCCACCCCTGGCCGGCTCATGGATTTGTTCGAGCGCGGTAAGATACTCCTGACCGGCTGCACCATGCTCGTCATCGACGAGGCCGATCGCATGCTCGATATGGGTTTCATCCCCGATATCGAAACCATTTGTACCAAATTGCCGACCAACCGGCAGACGTTGCTTTTTTCGGCCACCATGCCGCCGCCGATCAAGAAGTT
>CAUJJQ010000229.1 GCA_963205285.1 Pseudomonadota bacterium
TGCCTCCCCGGTTGCTACGGTTCGCGCCATCGCTATCGCGCGCGGGCGATGGGTCGCCATAGCCCGCTTGACCCGCCGGAACGCCAAAATTCGGCGCATTGGCTGGCAGGCCACCGCCATCGCCAACGCTTTGCGCCGCGGCGGCGCCGGCAAGGCACAGTGCCAGCAGCGAAGCGCCGGCGGTCAAAAGAGGAGCATATTTGCGGGGCATTTTTAGCCTCCTTCACCATAATAGCTGCCAAAGCGTCGCCCTTCGGGGGTGAAGCGCACGCGGTTAAGCAGCAGGGAAATATTGGGATGTTGGCCGATGAGACCGATGGCATCGCGCAGCGCGGCTTCACGGGTCACATCCGCGCGCACCACGACCAAAACCTGACCGCATCGTTGCGCCAATACGCCAGCCGATGACGCGGCGAGCAGCGGCATCGAATCAAATATGATGACGCGGTCGGGCGCACCTGCTTCCAATTGCGCCATCAGTTCGACCATGCGCGCCGAATTAGCCAGTTCGGTGTCGCGCGCACTCGACGTTCCGGCTGGCAGCACGGCCAAGCCGGCAATGTCGGTCGGAATGATGCACTGGGCAAGGCTGATATTGGGGTCAGCCAGGGCGTCGAGCAGTCCCTTGTCCGGCACCAGCCCTAGGCGTGCAGGAATGGTTTGCCGCGCAAAATCACCATCAACCAGAATGACCGACAATCCTTGTTCCGCGACCAGCGAGAGCGCGAGGTTGATGGCGGTAAAGCTCTTACCTTCTTCGGGTTGCGCCGATGCGATCAATATTTTTTTGCCGCCCGGTAATGCCGCGGCGCGTAATATCTGCCGCTTAATCAGGCGATATTCCTCCGCCAGCGGACCGGTGGCACCGTCGGCAGAAATAAAGCCATGTTGCGCGAGCAGCGCACGGCTGACCGGCTGAATCGGGGCGGCTGGTTCCATGCGTGCATAAGCCACATTTTGGGCGGCGGCGGGCGCTATAGCACGTGTTTGAGGCTCCGCGACAGGCGCGGGGGTGGCCGGCACGGCGGCAACGGGCGCGGCGGCGGCCGCCTCGACCGGTGCAGCTTCGGCCTTGCGCCCACGGCGCGGCGCGGGTGCGCGTGGTGCGGCTTTGCCCTCTATCACCGGACCATCGCTGAGCGCACCGGGTTCCAGCTTGCGCAACTGACCGCCAAAACCGAAACGGTCATCGGCGCGTTCGAGCAGGCTTCCCTTGCGCTTGATGGGCTTCATGTCCGTCATGTCTTTTTTCTCTCCGGTCATGGGCGCGGGTTATCCAACGCGCATGCGTTGGAATATCTCTAGGGCGAACAATAGGGTGGTGAGCAGCACCAACCCCGCGCCCGCCATGGCAAAGCGTTTGAGGCGCTGGGTGCGCGCACCGCGCAGCGCGTCGGTCAATTGTTCGGTCACAGACCCGATCACCGGCAGTCCGCTCGACCGTGCAAGTCGTGCAGCAGTGGGGTAAGTGGTCTGGATCTGGCTGATCGAAAATGCAGCGGCCAGCCCTGCGCCAAATCCGGCAAACAGCACCGCCCAAACCAGTAACGGCTTGTTGGGGCTGGTGGGTGCACGCGGGCTGGTCGGCGGGTCGAGTATGTCGATACGCACCGCATCGGCATTGCTTTCGGCGGCACCACGCAGACGCACCTGTTCGCGCCGTGCGACCAGACGATCATTCTGATCTTTGAACACATTATATTCGCGGTTGAGCCTGTCATATTCGGCCGCCACCGCCGGTTCGCGCGTGCGCATGGCGGTGATGTTGGCAACGTCGCCCGCCAGTTGGCCGCGCCGCGCCTGCAATGCATTACGCTGCGCGACCAGTCCGGCATAGGCTGGGTTGGACATCGCACCGCCACCGCCGCTCGGTTCACGCGCAGCCTGCGCGCGCAGCGCGGCAATCTGGCTGTTGAGCGCGATAACGTCAGGATGTTCTGCGGTCAGACCGCGC
The DNA here is from genome assembly GCA_963205285.1 of Pseudomonadota bacterium. Lineage (GTDB taxonomy): Bacteria > Pseudomonadota > Alphaproteobacteria > Sphingomonadales > Sphingomonadaceae > Sphingopyxis. Next base: position 1,955 of record CAUJJQ010000229.1, read on the forward strand.
GCGCGCATGCCCGCGAGTTCCGCCTGCGCATTGGCCAATTGCTGGCGCGCAACGCCCAGCCCCGTGCTCGGCAGGCCGGGCATGCTTTGTGGCGTTGCGGCAAGCTGACTGGTGACGGCAATCAACTGCGTGTCGATCTGCGCCATTTCGGCGCGCGCCGATTCCAGCCGCATCGCGGGCGAACCAGCACCGGGCAACAACCCCAAATTGCGCGCTTCAAAACCCGCACGAGCCTGTTCGGCCTGCGACAATTTTGTCTGCGATTCGGTGATTTGCTGGTCGAGAAAGCGGATGGTTTGCGCGGCATCAGCGGTGCCGCCGCGAATTTGCGCATCACGGAAAACCGAAACCACATTTTCGACAACGCGCGTCACCAGCGCCGCCGTTTCGGGGCCGGAACGCCCGCCATCGCCCAAAGACACTGTCAGGTCGATGATGTTATCGGGTGTGGCGGTCACCTTGGTCGCCTGTTGCAGCGCGGCTGCCGCAGAAGCGCGTTCTGCTTCGCTGGCGCTGCGGTCAATCATCCCCGCCGCCACAGCGACTTCGGCAAGATTACTGGTGCTCGACAATTCCTGACGCAATTGGTCAATCCGCCGCTGATCATCGAGCGGGTTCGAATTTGCATCAGGAACGACGTCGGTCACTTCCATTTTGATGCGCGTGTGCGATTCATAATAGTTGGGGATCAGCGCGACCACCAGCCAGCCGAGCAGACAGACCACCCAGGCAACGGCCATTGCCAGCCAGCGGCGCTGCCAGATGCCGTGCAGCGCGACCTTGAATTCGTCGAGCAAACCACTCATCAAAAGGCGCTTTCAGGAATGATGATGACATCGCCCGGTTGCAGACGAACATTGGCGCTGGTGTCGCCGCGCCGGATCAAATCATTGATACGCAGCGCATATTCATTCTGTCGCCCGGTGCCGCGATTGGTACGGACCAGCCGTGCGCGATTGCCCGCTGCGTATTCATTGAGCCCGCCAACCGCGATCATCGCGTCGAGCAAAGTCATATTGGCGCGAAATGGAATGGCGGCTGGCTGTTCAGTTGCGCCGATAATCCGCACCTGCTGCGAATAAGTGCCCGAAAATTCGTTGACGATGACGCTGACAATCGGGTCGTTGATGTAGCGCGATAATTGCAGGCGAATATCCTGCGCCAGCATAGTCGGCGTTTTGCCAACTGCGGGCATGTCGGCAATCAGCGGGATGGAGATGCGACCATCGGGGCGCACCTGTACCCGGCCACCCAGATCGGGATTGCGCCAGACAAAAACGGTCAATTGGTCGAGCGGACCGATGACATATTCTTCGCCAGGCCCCTCCAATTGCGGGTTGAAGGATGCGGGTGGCAATTGCTGACCGCTGCCGACTCCGCCTGCACAGCCGGTCATGACCATCGCGGCCATGCTGACACCAAGCGTCAGCGAGCTTCGCAAGCTCTTCATTTTCATCGCAAACATCCTTCTTTTGGCATGGATGCGCCATTAACGGCCCACCCATGCGCACCCTCTTTGCACCGGTAAGGGTGAATATAGCGTTAGGATTGTTTGGCTTTGTGCGCCCGAACGAGGGCTGAACCCTTTTGGTTAAGCTTGGAGGATCAGTTCGCGCGCTGCTGGGTGGCCCAGGAATGCCGCCGGACTGGCGCTCGCCCCATAAGCGCCCGCCATGAATATGGCGACCAGATCACCCACCGACGCCTCTGGCAGCAGCACCGCATCGCCCAGTTTGTCGAGCGGCGTGCACAAACACCCCGCAACATGGACAATATGGGTGGCCGGGGCATCGAAATGGTTGGCAATGCAGATGGGGTAATTGCGCCGGATAACCGTTCCAAAATTACCCGACGCGGCAAGTTGATGGTGCAGTCCGCCATCGACAATCGCGAAATCTTCGCCATGGCTTTGTTTTACATCGACGATGCGGGTCAAATAAACGCCCGCTTCGGCAACAAGATAACGCCCCAATTCCATCGCAAAATGCGTCGCGCCATTTTGCGCCAATGCCGACTGGCTGAGGCTGCGCGCCAGTTCGCTCCCGACATGCGCAATATCCACCGGCGCATCACCGGGAAAATAGGGGACACCAAGCCCGCCACCAATATTGACCAGCGGCGGCGCAGTGCCGACCGCGTCGGCTATCTGATCGGCCAGTGCCAGCGTTGACGCCTGTGTTTCGGCAATCGATGCAGCATCAAGCGCCTGACTGCCCGCAAAAATATGCAGCCCCTGCCAAACTGCACCCGCATCGATGATCTGCCGGATGAGCGCGGGCACCCGCACGGCGTCAACACCAAAGGCCTTGGCCCCGCCGCCCATGCGCATCCCCGACCCTTTAAGATCAAAGTCGGGATTGACCCTGACCGCTAGGCGGGCGCGCACCCCCATGGCATCCGCAATGTCGATGGCGCGCGCGCATTCCCGCTCACTTTCAAGGTTGAGCGTCACGCCCGCACGGATTGCGGCGGTCAATTCATCATCGCGCTTGCCGGGGCCAGCGAAGCTGATGGCGTCGGCTGCCATGCCCGATGCCTGCGCCAGCGCCAATTCGCCGCCCGATGCAATATCAAAACCGCCAACCTGCCCCGCCATAAATCGCAGCAGTGTGGGATGGCTGTTCGCCTTTATTGCATAATGGATGTCCACCGTATCAGGCAGCGCGGCACGCAGATCCGCAATGCGCGCACTGATAAGCGCGGTATCATAGACAAAGAGCGGCGTGTCGCCCGCCCGTTCGACCAGCGCATCGGCGCGTTCGCCACCGATCAGCAGCATCCCTGTCGCATCGGCAGCATATCCCTGCGGGACAGGCCCCATCGGCTTGGCTTTACGTTCCATATTCATCCACCAAGTTCCGCCGATGCGGCGGCGATTATCGCCACCCTGTCGAGCTTGCCATTGGCATTGTGCGGCAGATCGTCCCACAGCAAAATATATTTGGGCTGCATGAAATTGGGCAGTTCACGGCGCAGCGCCGCGCGTAAATCGCCCTCCAACGCCGCCGTATCTGCGCCCTGCGCACCCCGCGCGACCAGGGCGATGGTCGCACCCGCATTCACATCCCTAACGCCAAAAGCAACCGATTCGGCGACAAGGCCAGTCATCGCCGCGCCTTCCTCCACCTCTGTCGGGCTGACACGATTGCCGCTGGTTTTGATCATTTCATCATCTCGCCCGACAAAGCTTAAATAGCCATCGCCATCGCGCACCGCCTTGTCCCCCGACCAGACTGCGGTGCCGCCATATTGGCTGTGCGCGGGTGCGGGACGAAAGCGCAGCGCGGTTCGCTCACCATCCTGCCAATAGCCCTGCGCGACGAGCGGGCCGCAATGCACCAGCTCGCCCGCCTCCCCCGCCTCGGTCGGACTGCCATCATCGTGGACGATCAAAATCTCCGCATGGGGGATGGCCTTACCAATGGATTCGGGGCGGTCGGCGATTAATTCGGGCGGCAAGAAGGTTGAACGAAAAGCCTCGGTCAGACCATACATCGCGAAAATACGCGCAGCGGGGAATTTTTCGGCAAGGCCGCGCACCAGTCGCGGGGTGAGCGCACCACCGCTGTTGGTGATACGCTTGATGTGTCCAGCCGTTGCGTCGGGCCATGCACAATCGAGCAATTGCACCCAAAGCGGCGGCACCCCGGCGATCGTGGTGATACCAAAGCGTTCCACTGCGCGCACCACCTCCATGGAGGTCAGATAATCCAACGGTGCGATGCTGGCACCAGCATACCAGCCGCCAAGCAATTGATTTTGCCCATAATCAAAGCTGAAAGGCAGAACGCCGAGCAGGCGGTCATCAGCAGTCAGCCCCAGATAATGGGCAACCGACTGCGCGCCGAGCCACAGATTGGCGTGGCTCAACATCACCCCCTTGGGCCGGCCGGTCGAACCAGACGTATAAAGAATCGCGGCGAGTGCATCGGTGGGTGCATCACATGCATTCAGCATATCGCCCGCTGCCAGCGCGTCGACGCTGAGGCTCGTATCCTCCACCACGGCACAGGGCGGCGGCACATCACCGCTTTCAAGGCTGGCAATACGCCCCGCATTGCTGATCAGCAGCGCCGCCCCGCTGTCCGCCAATATATGTGCGACCTGTGCGCGTTTCAGCAACGGATTGACCGGCACATGGATATAGCCCGCCCGAACAGCGGCGAGCGGCATCAGCGCTGACAGCCAACCCTTGCCCAACCATGTTGCAATCCGCGCGCCTGCCCCCAATTCGCGCGCCGCCAATATTGCGGCAAGGCGCGCAACGCGCCGCTCCACCTCTGCGAAACAGACCGTGCCGTCACGCAAGTGCAGCGCTGCCCCTTGCGGTGGGCCGCGCAACAGCAAATGGTCGATCGGCAGGGGCGCAATCGGCAATTGAGTCGAATCATTGGGCATATGCTAAGACAATTTTTATCGTTGCAAGGGCAGTAACCAGCGCGTCATGCCAGTCGAATGTGAATATAGCGATAATCCGGCCGCCTTGGCCAGCAGCGCCCCGCAGCAATATTTCCTGCGCGCCGAATGGTTTGCCGACATGGCAAAATATTGCCTGCCCGGCAGGCGGCTATGCATTGCAACCGCCAGCGGCGATGGCGGGCGGATCACCCTGCCCTTGGTCGCGCACGATCGCACGCTACGCAGCCTTGCCAATTGGTATAGCTTCATCTGGCAGCCGATAATTGATGGGGCGGGCCGCGAATATCTGGCAGCTTTGGCACGCGACCTGCGCCGCCATGGGCATAGTTTGACGCTCGAATCCATCCCTGCAACCGACGGCATGGCCGAATGGGTTGCAGATGGCTTTCGCGCGGGCGGCTGGCGCGTCACCTGCCACAGCGCAAACCAGAATCATTGGCTCGACACCAAGGGGCGCAGCTTTGATGATTGGTGGGCGGCGCGTCCCGGCGCGCTCAGATCCACCGTCCAGCGCAAAGCAAAAAAAGGGCTGGTCGACCTCACCATCGAAACCCAGTTCAGCGATGCGCTCTGGGATGAATATGAAACAGTGTACCAGGCGAGTTGGAAACCGGCGGAGGGACAGCCGCCATTCCTGCGCGCGCGGGCCCGCGCCGATGCAGCGGCGGGTGAATTGCGGCTGGGCATTGCGCGAATAGATGGCATTGCCGTTGCCGCGCAATATTGGACGGTGGCGGACCACACCGCCTATATCCACAAATTGGCGCATGTTTCGGGGCAGGATGCGCTGTCCC
>CAUJJQ010000230.1 GCA_963205285.1 Pseudomonadota bacterium
GGCTGGCTGGGATAGGCGCGATAGGTGGAGGGGAAGGGGTTGCTGTTGACCGGATCTGCAGCGGGTGTCGTGCTCGCCACATTGCTATTACTCGCGCTGGCGGGCGGCGTGCTGGTGCCGCCACCCATCGCGCATCCGCTAAGCAGACCGACCGCTGCACCCAGCAGCAATGCGTTGCGAAACCTCATCCCCAAACCTCCTCAAAACCAGTGACCGGCGGCAGCGCGGGGACGCTGCCCGTCCAGCGTCATTTCACCCCGTGCATCAGATATTTAAGCGGCCAGGCGAGCACCAACAGCACCCCGCCCAGCAGGATCGAAATCATCCCGATGGTATTAAACACCCCGATGTAGGTGTTGAGGCTAACCTGCAAATTGGTCACCTGACCGCCGACGGTTTCGACACTGGCAAACTGCGCCACAATCCCCGCCACATATTGCGCGGTGGCAATCGACAGAAACCAGACCCCCATCATCAACCCGACGATACGCGCAATCGACAATTTGGTAATCATCGACAGGCCGACCGGCGAAATGCACAATTCGGCAATCGAGTGGATGAGGTAGAGACCGGCCAGCCAGACAAGCCCAACCTGCGCGCTCGGCCCAGCAAATTTTGCGCCCCAAACGAGGAACAAAAATCCAGCCCCGACGCCCATGAGCGCCATACCGAATTTAACTGGGATCGGCGGTTCCAAACCGCGCGCCGCCAGCATGTTCCACATCATGCTGAAAATCGGGGCGAGGATGACAATGAACAGCGCGTTGAAAATCTGCGTCTGCCCGGCCGGCATGATATAGACGGCGTCGCTGCCAAAACCTTGGGTGCGGGCATAATGCATGCCGAGCATCGCCAGGACAAACACACACCCCCATATGGTTGCCATAGTGCGTTTTACCTGGGGCAATTCGCCATTGGAAAAAAACCACCACGCACCAGAGGCCACGGCCCCGAACACAGCGCCAAAGAACAGGTAAAAGCTGACGGGCGTTGCGCGGAACATCGCAAATAAGGGCCCGGTCCAGCCAATTTCCAGCACCGTATTACGCTCCGCAAACAGTGTCAGCGACGAACCTGCCTGTTCAAACAATGTAAAAAACACGGTGTTGAAAACGATCAGCACCATCGCGGCGACCATCATCTGAAATTCGGTCTTGTTCCCTTCGCGCCATGCCCAGAATAAAATAACAGGGATGGCGAGGATGAAGGTGCCGAACATCAATTTACCCATGAACGGCAGACTGGCGAGGTAGCCGCCAATACCATCGCCGGCAGGCGGCGGGACATAGGACATGAGGTTGGTAAAGAGGAAATAGACCAAAGGCACCGCCAAAATGGCCGCGCCATAGATGAGCCAATCCTTACCCGCATCGGCCCCTTGCGGGCGCTCGCCATAGCCTTTGAGGCGGCCGCCATCGAATTGGAAGAGCAGCCAAGAACAGGCCATGCCGATGGCAGCAAGCCCAAAGCCCGCCCACCAGCCAACCGATACCGCGAGGATGGGGCAGAAAAATTGCGACATCAGCGAACCCAGGTTGATGCCCATATAGAACATGGTGAAGCCAGCGTCGCGCCGCCTGTCCCCGTCCGCATAGAGCGTGCCGACAATCGTGGAGATATTGGGTTTGAAAAAACCGTTACCGATGGTGACAAGGCCAAGCCCGATCAGCAAAATTGTGATGAAAAACGGCGAACGATCCGCATCCGATTGAAAACCACCCTCTGCAATGCGGCGCACTTCGGCGCCATCGCCACCGAGCAGCGAAACACTCTTATCCTCATTCCCGCGGATGACCAGCGGCTGGCCGTTCATCACCAGCGTGCGGACGTCTTCACCCGCCGCATCCTTGCTGATCGTCACATCATAACGCTGCGCATCAATCGTCGCAAAGGGGCGCGCACTGTCACCGCCGAAGCAGAGGGTAAAATATCCCAGCGCCATCAAAATTGCGCCGAATTTCACCGACCTTTTGCTGCCCAGATACCGGTCAGCAATCAACCCCCCAACCAACGGCGTCAAATAAACGAGCGCGGTAAAACCGCCATAAATCCCGGCTGTCGTGGTGTCGGAAAAGAGGAAATGCTGCGCAAGATAGAGCGTCAATATGGCGCGCATGCCATAATAGCCGAACCGTTCCCACATTTCGGTGGTGAACAGCCGCTTCAACTGTTGCGGATGGCCAAACCAGCCGCCACCGCCGCCCGATGCGTGGGTAAAATCGGCGGGCGGCGCACCCGGTTCGAGTGACGCGTTGGTATCAACAGGCTCTGTCATGCTGTGCTTCCCCGGCAAATATACAGGGGGGCATGCCGCATTTTGCAGCTGTGCCACCCCCTCCCTCTAACCGGGCAACCTAGCGGCAAAATTGCGGATGGAAAGAATATAATTGCGTAAATCGACAGGCGTAGCCGATGGCATATACGCCTTGTCATCATTGGACGAACGCGGCACAGCGCCGCGATGGCACCGTTCAACGATATCACCACGCCGTTAAGCCACCTCGCCACCCGCCGGTCGGGCAAGGCGCGTGATATGGTCGCCCCCGGCCCCGATGCCGCAACGTTGGCGCACATCGTTGCGCTGGGGGCGCGCACGCCCGACCATGGCAAGCTTGCCCCATGGCGCTTCATCCATGTGCCACACGGCGCGCGCGGCGCGCTGTCGGCGCTACTACGCCGAGCCTATGGGGTCGAATTTCCCAAAGCGGCGGGGCAGGATTTATCCCCGCTCGATCAATTTGCGCACCAAGCACCCGAATTGATTGTCCTGTTGTCCAAACCCGTCATCGGCGCAAAAATCCCGGCCCACGAACAATATTTATCGGCAGGGGCCGCTGCGATGAATCTCCTCCACGCCGCACATGCCCATGGCTTTGTCGCCAATTGGCTGACCGGTTGGGCCGCCGAAAATCGCGATGTGGTGGCGGCATTTGGCGGCGGGGCGGACGATAAAATTATCGGCTATTTCTTTATTGGCAGCCCGGGCAAGACGCTCGAAGAACGGCCACGCCCGCAAATTTCCGATATTTTTCAAACATGGGATGCCGGGGGGCTTTGACGAATCGCTGTATCACTGTTATAAGGCAGCGATGCTCGATAATAGTAAGCCCGTATATCAGCGCCTGCGCGACCATATTGCCGCTTCGATTCTCGATGGGCAGTATCGCGATGGCGACATGTTGCCATCGGTTCGGGCGCTGGCCGCTGACCATGGCGCCAACCCGTTGACCGTCGCCAAGGCGTATCAAAGCTTTCAGGATGAGGGGCTGGTGCTGGTCAAACGCGGGGTCGGCATGTTTGTTGCCGCGGGTGCCGCAGGGCGTTTGCGCGCGCGACTGCGCACCCAGTTTCTGCAGGAAATCTGGCCCCCCGTCGCACAGCAGATTGAACGGCTCGGCATCGACATTGCCGAATTGCTCGACAGCGAACGCGCCTGAAACAGGCTTTAGCGCGCGCTTTCCACCGCTTCGGCCCACCATTGAGCGATCTGCCGATCCTGCGGTGCCAATTGCATCGCCTTGCGTAACAGGTCGAGCGCATCGGTGCGATTGCCGCCATTGCGCAGAACCGTTATGCCGTAAATGGCACTGACGCTGGCGTTGCCGGGCATCAGCGCATAGGCTTGACGCGCCGATGCCAGCGCATCACCCACCCCGCCCAGTTCCAGATCACAGCGCGCCAATTGTGCGAGGAGCAATGCATCGCGACCACCGACCCTGTCGCGCGCGGCGACAAGCGCGTCCTTCGCCGCCTGCCAACGTCCTTCCTCCGCCGCCATGCCCGCCGATATCCGCATTGCAGCCGTGTCTTCGGGCCAATGCGCCATATATTGGCCGAGCGTAGCTGACGCGCCCTGCCGATCCCCCATCTGCAACTGCAATGCGACGAGCGATAGCATGGTGCGCCGGTCAAAGCGCAAATCCGCCGCCCGGCGATAAAGGCCCAGCGCACCTGCCAGATCACCGCCTTCGCGCGCGACATCACCGGCAATCAGCGCCGCCTGTGGAACACCGGGGTTCGCAGCCAACAGCGCGTCGGCAAGGCTGCGCGCGCGCGCAAAATCCTCACCGCGAAGCGCCGCGCGGATTTCCATGATGGCGGGCGTCACCCCCGCGCTGTCGTCGGTCGCAATGGGGTGGATGCTACCCGCCGCCCCCGATTGTAACAGGCTGGCGCGCAATGCCGGCTGTGCGGCATCACCCTGCCAGCCATTGGCGGCAAATGCGCGCGAGAGGAGGAGGAGCGACCAACTGTCGGCATCGCTGGCGGTGGTAATCGCATCAATCGCGGCAATGGCACCGCGCGCGTTGCCGCTGGTCGCCAGCGCCAGCGCATAAAGGCGGCGCGCTTCCCGATTGTCGGGCTGAATTTGCAGCAGCCGTCCCGCATAATCCGCCGCTGCAACCGGCGTATCGAGCGACAATTCCACTGCACTGCGCAGCGTCAGAACGGCAGGCTGATTGGCACCATCCCCTCCTATGCGTTGGAGCAGCGCGCGCGCCAGCGCGGGTTCGCCGCCCCGTGCGGCGAGCGTCGCCTCCAGAAACAGGACGCGGGGATTATAGGCATCCAGCTCCGCCGCGCGCGATAATGGGTCGAGCATCGCGGTATAACGCCCAGCCTCCCCCAAAGCGGCGGCATATTCTGCCAGAATCCCGACATCATTGGGCGCATGGCCGAGCGCGGCGCGATACCATGCGAGCGCGGCGATCGGCCCGGCACGATAGCGCACGACGTCAGCCTTTACCCACCACGCCGCCGCAGATGCGGGCGCAAGCGCGCGCGCGCGATCGGCCGCATTGTCGGCCCCCAACATGTCCTGTTCGGCAAGCCGATAACGGGCGTAACGCGTCCAGATATTGCCGTCGTTGGGTGCAAGGCGTAGCGCATTTGCATAATGTTGCGCAGCGGCGGTGAAATCACGGTTGCGATAGGCGGCGTCCCCCGCCAGCGCGTTGGCCAGCCCCACCTGTCCGGTTGGCACAGGGCCGCTTAACGCGGTTAGCGCACCTGTCGCATCCCCCCGCGCCAATGCTGCACGCGCCGTTTCAATGGTGAGATTCATGGGGGCCGCGCCCAGTTCAGCCGCCTAGGCCAATTGGCGTTCCGCCTCCACCGCCCGGCCAAGGTCGTTGAGCGCGCGCGCCAAGTCGATGCGCAGTGTCGCATCGCGTGGGTTTTCGGCAATGGCGTTCAGAAAATCGACGCGCGCCGAACGCGCATCCCCCGACACAAGCGCCGCGCGGCCGCGTTCGGCTGGATCGACCAAAAAGCCGTGGATCGCATATATGGCCAGCAATAGGAAAAGCGCACCCGCCCCCCACAGGGCGATGCGGACTATCGGCGCGCGCCGGTGGCCATAACGGCGCACCTGTTCGGCACGCCGCTGGGCCTTGCGCTGTCGGCGGACACTAGGCGCTGATACCATGCTGCCTCATCAAATCATAAAGCGTCGGACGGCTGATACCCAATTGCCGCGCCGCCGCCGAAACATTGCCATCCTGCGCCACCAGCGCATGGCCAATGGCGCGGCGTTCCGCATCTTCCCGCGCGGCACGCAGGTTGAGGAAATTATCGCCGCCATCGCCCCCGTCAAGGTCGAGATCGGCCGCCATAATCTCCCGCCCCTCCGCCATGATCAGCGCTCGTTTTATGCGGTTTTCTAGCTCGCGCACATTGCCCGGCCAAGCCCATGCATCGATGGCGGCCAGCGCATCGGCGGACAATGACTTGGCCCCACCGGGCACCGCTGCGCCATGCAGCTTGAGGAAATGCCGCGCGAGCAGGCTCGCATCCCCCGGCCGTTCGGCGAGAGCGGGGATGGTGACGCTAACCTCCGCCAGCCTATAATATAGATCCTCGCGAAAGCTCCCCTCTGCCACCATCGCCTTCAGGTCACGGTGGGTGGCACAGATGACGCGGGTATCGACGGCAATCGGGCTGCGCCCCCCGACGCGTTCGATCACCCTTTCCTGCAGGAATCGCAGCAATTTTACCTGCAACGGCAAGGGCACATCACCAATTTCGTCGAGGAATAATGTCCCGCCATTGGCCAGCTCTATCTTGCCCTCAACCGTTCGAACCGCGCCGGTAAAGG
>CAUJJQ010000231.1 GCA_963205285.1 Pseudomonadota bacterium
AACGCTGCCGAGGCCGTGAACCAGCTTGAGTTTTACTGGCAATTTCGGCGCGTCGATGCTCATGCGCTTGCCTTGGCGCTCGCTTCCATGGCCACCAGCGCATCGAACATTCCCGGTGCTCCAGGGTCCCAGCTATGCCGCTGGCCGACGGTCAGCCCGCCATCGACCAGCAAATGGGTGCCAGTCATAAAGCTGGATGCATCGCTCGCCAAATAGGCGACGGCGTTCGCAATATCGTCTGCCATGCCGCCGCGCGCCACCGGCTGCGCATTGGCCGACATTTGCGCAATAATTGCCTTTGCGCCCTGTTTATGTTCGTCGGGCACGTCGAGGCTGGAGGTGAAGATATTGGTGTTGATGAAGCCGGGGCAGATGGCGTTCACGCGGATCCCGTATCGCGCCAGATCCATCGCTGCGATTTTGGACAAATGGAGCACGCCGGCCTTTGCCACCGAATAAGCGGTTGGCGCATAGCCCGATCCCAGCGCGGCAACGCTGGCGGTGTTGATGATGCTCGCCCCCCGGCGCCCCTTCATATGCGGCGCGCCATAACGGATGCCCATGGCAACCGACCGCAACAGCAGGTCCATCGTCCGGTCCCAGCCATCGGGTTCAATTTCATCAATGGCCGCGCGGTCGCCGCCGGCACCTGCGTTATTGAACAAATAATCGATGCCGCCGCCTTCGCGCGCGGCCCAGTCCATCAGTGCTGCAATATCCGCGCTCTGCGTCACGTCGGTGCGCAAAAAGGCGATATTGCCCGCGCCCTCAACCACCAGTGCATCGCCGCCCGCTGCATCAATGTCCCCTGTAAAAACCCGCGCGCCTTCGGCTGCGAATAATAATGCTGTCGCGCGCCCAATCCCCGATGCTGCGCCGGTGATGACCAGATTTTTATTGGTGAAGCGCATATCGAACTTTCCTCATCCTCTGAAACGAATCGAACGCCGTTCCGGTGTTCGTACGCGCCCCCGCAATTGCCATACCATATTTTTGAAACTTGCCGCGCGTCAAGCCGCTTCGCCGACGTTACGGCATGCTTTGCCCCGAAAAAGCTGCTTGCGCGCCATGGGGCTTGCCGCTTAACCTTACGGCTCGGTTTGACCAGAATATGACAGAGGACGGGCAGAGAGATGAGCGAGAATCTGGACGATTTCCGGGTGGAAGTGCGCGCCTGGCTGGCGGCGAACTGCCCCGATGAAATGCGCAAGCCTGCCAATGAAGAAGGCGACATCTGCTGGGGTGGGCGCAATTGGGTTTTCAAAAATGATGCGCAGCGCGACTGGCTCCACGCCTGCGCGGCCAAGGGCTATACCGTTCCCGATTGGCCAAAAGCATATGGCGGTGCAGGGTTAAGCGCGCAGCAGACCAAGGTTTTTCGTAGCGAAATGGCGCGCATCGGCGCGCGTGCGCCGCTGTCGTCCTTTGGGATTTGGATGCTCGGCCCCGCGTTGCTCCATTTCGGCACCGAGGAACAGAAATTGCACTATTTGCCGCCGATCGCGCGCGGCGAAATCCGCTGGTGTCAGGGCTATTCCGAACCGGGTTCGGGCAGCGACCTTGTCAGCCTGCAAAGCTTTGGGGAGGATAAGGGCGACCATTGGCAGGTCAATGGCAGCAAGATATGGACCAGCTATGCCGACAAGGCGGACTGGATTTTCGCGCTGATCCGTACCGACAAGGCGAATAAATATCAGGGCATCACTTTCATGTTGTTCGACATGGCAAGCCCCGGGGTTTCGACAAAGCCGATCCTGCTCATTTCGGGCAACAGCCCATTTTGTGAGACTTTCTTTGACAATGTGGCGGTGCCCAAAACCCAGTATATCGGCGAAGTGAACCGGGGCTGGGACGTTGCCAAATATCTGTTGGGTCACGAACGCGAAATGATTTCGGGCGGCGGCGCAGGCGGCGACATGGTCAGCATCGGCGCGCTTTATGCACAAGCCATTGGCAAAAATGCTGCGGGCGAATTGGACGATCCGGTGCTGCGCGCCGAAATGGCGGCCTTTGATACCGATGTTTTTGCATTCCGTGCGATGGGCGAACGCTTCATGGACATGTGGAAAACCGGCCGCGCGCACCCTGCCAGTTCTAATATGATGAAATATGCAGGGACAGAGCTCAACAAACGGCGGCATGAATTGGTGATGTCGGGCGCGGGCTCGGCGGGCCTCGAATGGGACAGCGCTGACAGCAAGGGTGGCAGCAAGCCGCGCGGCTGGCTGCGCACCAAGGCCAATTCGATTGAGGGCGGGACGAGTGAGGTGATGCTGAATGTCATCGCCAAACGCATCCTTGACCTGCCCGGCGCCTAAACCGCCCCATATTTTCCGGAGAGAAAAATGCCGCTTTATCACAATGACGAACAGGCGATGCTGCGCGACAGCGCTGCCCCCTTTATCGCCGATGCCGCCCCGGTCAGCCATTTGCGTAGCCTGCGCGACAGCGGCGATGCGACGGGTTTTTCGCGCGACCTTTGGAAACAATTTGCCGAAATGGGCTTTGCCGGCATTTTGGTTGGCGAAGAACATGGCGGCATGGGGCTGGGTCATGCCGAAGCGGGGATTGTGCTGGAAGAAATAGGCCGCAATTTGACGCCATCACCCTTTTTATCGACGTCGGTGGCTGCGGTATCCGCGCTCAAAGCTGCGGGCGGCGCACAGGCGGCCCAATGGCTGCCGCGCGTGGCGACGGGGGATGCGATCATCGCGCTCGCCATCGATGAAAAGCCGCGCCATGGGCCGGAGGGGAGCGCGCTTGCCGCCACCCGCGCGGGCAATGGTTTCAAGCTGAATGGGCAGAAATGCTTTGTCCTGTCGGGCCATGTTGCCGACATGCTGCTCGTCCTTGCGCGCACGGGGGGTAGCGCGGGGGAAAGCGATGGATTGACGCTCTTTGCCGTGCCGCAGGGCGCAGCGGGGCTGAGTGCTGATCCGCGCCTGTTGGTGGATGCGTCGCTCGCCTCCCACATGCGTTTTGACGATGTGACGGTGGATGCTGACGCCGTGGTGGGCGAAGTCGATGCCGGTTGGGACGCGGTCAAACCCCTGCTCGCGGCGGCGCGCACCGGGGCGGCGGCCGAAATGATCGGGGTCGGGCAGGGCGCAATGGATTTGACCATGGACTATCTGAAACAGCGCAAGCAGTTCGGGCGGTTGATTGGCGAATTTCAGGCGCTGCAACACCGCGCCGCGCATCTATATTCGGAGATGGAGATTGCGCGCGCCAGTGTGATGAAGGCGCAGCAATTGCTCGACGAAGGCGACGCGGGGGCCGAATTGATGGTCTCTGTCGCCAAAGCAAAGGCGGGCAGGGCGACCAATTTGGCGGTGCGCGAAGGGGTGCAGATGCATGGCGGCATCGGCATGACCGATGAATATGACATTGGCCTTTATATGAAACGCGACCGCGCGCTCGCCGAATTTATGGGGGATGTCCATTACCATATCGACCGCGTGGCGCGGCTGAACGGATATTGATCGGGGGGAGTGGCACCATGCAGCTTGGGCAATTATTTGGGTTGGAAGGGCGTGTCGCGCTCATCACCGGTGGGTCGCGCGGCATTGGCGCAATGTTTGTGGAGGGGTTTTTGGCCGCCGGGTGTGAACGCATTTATATCTCGGCGCGCAAGGCCGATCAGGTGGTGGCGGCAGTCGAACGTTTCGGCGACAGAGTGGTCGGCTTGCCGTGCGATGTGTCGAGCGTCGATGGTTGCCGCAAACTCGCCGCAGAGCTTGCCGAACGCGAAGAACGGCTCGACATTCTCATCAACAATGCCGGGGCAGCATGGGGTGTCCCCTTTACGGAATTTCCCGAAAGCGGCTGGGACAAGGTGATGGACGTTAACGTCAAGGCACCCTTTTTCCTGACGCAGGCGCTCCACCCCCTGCTCAAGGCGGCGGGCAGCATCGAACGGCCGGCCAAGGTGATTAACGTCGGATCGATTGACGGGATGCGGCTCAACCCCTGGGAAACATATAGCTATCATGCGTCCAAGGCGGCGATTTTGTACCTGACCAAGCGGATGGCGGCGCGGTTGGTGCGTGACCATATCCATGTGACGGCAATCGCGCCCGGCGCTTTCCAGTCTGACATGAACAAGGCCGCGCGCGACCATGGCGATGCGGTGGGCAAGGGCATCCCCGCGCGGCGCATCGGCACGGCGGAGGATATGGCGGCGGCGGCCATCTACCTCGCCAGCCGAGCGGGTGATTATGTCATCGGCGAAACGCTGACCGTCGATGGCGGACTGGTGCATGCATCGCTGGGCACATCGATTGATGCGTGAAGGACGCGGAGCACGCAATTTTATTGGGCAATTGGATGATTTCGCCCTTGGGTGATGTTCCCTTTCGCATGAATAGCTTCTAAGGCCTGATACATAATCAGCAAACAGGCAGAGCCTTTGCTCGGCCGGTTGTCGCCCATCGGTCGGGTCGCAGCGCCGATGGTGCCAAAGACAACCGATGCCGTGCGGAGCCGTTTTTGCCGACCATCATGGGGAAGGATTAGGGCATGACCGCCATTGGAAACGACAGCCTGAACACTCGCGACGCGCTGAACGTCGCGGGCAAAACATATCATTATTTCTCGCTCGCCAAGGCGGCGGCGCATTTGGGTGATGTGTCGCGCCTGCCCTTTTCGATGAAGGTGCTGCTCGAAAATTTGCTGCGTTTCGAAGATGATGGCTTTACCGTTGCGCGCGCCGATATTCAGGCGATTATCGATTGGCAGCAAAACCCGACCAGCGACACCGAAATCCAGTATCGTCCGGCGCGCGTTTTGTTGCAGGATTTCACCGGTGTCCCTTGCGTGGTGGATTTGGCCGCGATGCGCGATGGCATTGCCAAATTGGGCGGCGACACGGCCAAAATCAACCCGTTGGTGCCCGTCCACCTCGTCATCGATCATAGCGTGATGGTCGATGAATTTGGCCACCCCAAGGCGTTCGAACAGAATGTCGAGATTGAATATCACCGCAATGGCGAACGATATGATTTCCTGAAATGGGGCAGCAAAAGCCTCAATAATTTTAAGGCGGTGCCGCCGGGAACGGGCATCTGCCATCAGGTTAATCTGGAACATATTGCCCAGACTGTTTGGACGAGTGAGGGCGCGGACGGCGCGACATACGCCTATCCCGACACCTGCGTCGGCACCGACAGCCATACAACGATGATCAACGGGCTGGGCGTATTGGGCTGGGGCGTCGGCGGGATTGAGGCGGAGGCGGCAATGCTCGGCCAGCCGGTCTCCATGCTCATCCCCGAAGTGGTTGGTTTCAAGCTGACCGGCCGTTTGCAAGAGGGGGTGACGGCGACCGATCTGGTGCTGACCGCGACGCAGATGTTGCGCGCCAAGGGCGTCGTTGGCCGTTTCGTCGAATATTATGGGCAGGGCCTAGCCAGCCTCTCCCTCGCCGATCGGGCGACGCTCGCCAATATGGCGCCCGAATATGGCGCAACCTGCGGCTTTTTCGGCATCGATGACAAGACGCTCGACTATCTGCGCCTGACCGGGCGCGACGAAGCGCAAATTGCGCTGGTCGAAGCCTATGCCAAGGCGCAGGGACTGTGGCTCGACCCCAACGCCCCCGACCCTGTTTTCACCGACAGTTTGACGCTCGACATGGGGGATGTTGTCCCCAGCCTCGCCGGGCCGAAGCGTCCGCAGGACAAGGTGGCGCTGACTGACGTCGATGACGTGTTCAACGCCGACCTTGCCAAAACATATGGTCGCACCGATGCAAAGCGGGTGCCGGTCGATGGTGCGGGGCATGATATTGGCGATGGCGATGTGGTGATTGCCGCCATCACCAGTTGCACTAATACGTCGAACCCTGGGGTGATGGTGGCAGCCGGGCTGGTTGCCAAAAAGGCGCACGAACGCGGGCTGAAACCCAAGCCATGGGTCAAAACCAGTCTGGCGCCGGGCAGCCAGGTGGTGACCGATTACCTCGAAAAATCGGGGTTGCAGACGCATCTGGACGCGGTGGGTTTCAACCTCGTCGGTTATGGCTGCACCACATGTATCGGCAACAGCGGCCCGCTCGCCGAACCATTTTCGCGCGCAATCAACGGCAATGATCTGGTTGCCGCAGCCGTCCTCTCGGGCAATCGCAATTTTGAAGGGCGCGTCAGCCCCGATGTGCGCGCCAATTTCCTCGCCTCCCCGCCGCTCGTCGTTGCTTATGCATTGAAGGGCACCGTGACGCAGGATTTCACGACCACCCCCATCGGGCAGGGCAGTGACGGCAGCGATGTCTATCTACGTGACATTTGGCCAACCAATGAAGAAGTGGCGGCGACGCTCGCCAGCAGTGTTGACCGCTCGATGTTCACCGCGCGCTATGCCAACGTCTATGCGGGCGATGTGCATTGGCAGGCGATAAAGGTCGAAGGGTCGGACACTTACCAATGGCGTGCGGGTTCAACCTATGTCGCCAACCCGCCCTATTTCGACGGGATGGAAATGACCCCCGCACCGGTTGGTGACATCATCGATGCAAAACCGCTCGCGATTTTGGGCGACAGCATCACCACCGACCATATTTCGCCCGCCGGGTCGATCAAGGCGGATTCGCCCGCCGGCCAATGGTTGCAGGAACACCAAGTCGCGCGGGCTGATTTCAACAGCTATGGTTCGCGGCGCGGCCACCATGACGTGATGGTGCGCGGCACCTTTGCCAACATCCGCATCAAAAATGAAATGGTGCCCGGGGTCGAAGGCGGGATGAGCCGTTATGGCAGCGAAGTGATGCCGATTTATGATGCCGCGATGCGCCACCGCGCTGATGGCACGCCGCTCGTCGTCGTCGCGGGCAAGGAATATGGCACCGGTTCGTCGCGCGACTGGGCGGCAAAGGGCACCAATCTGCTGGGCGTAAAGGCGGTGATCGTCGAAAGCTTTGAACGTATCCACCGTTCCAATCTGGTCGGTATGGGCGTTTTGCCGCTGCAATTTAAGGATGGGGACACGCGCCTGTCGCTGGACCTCAGCGGCGATGATCGTTTCACCATCACCGGCATTTCGGCGATCAGCCCGCGTCAGGATGTGGAGGTGCAGGTGACCCGCGCCGATGGGTCGAGCTTCAGCTTCACCGCGCTGTGCCGCATCGACACTGCCAATGAAGTGGAATATTTCCTTCATGGCGGCATCCTACCCTATGTGCTGCGCAAGCTGGCCGCCTGATATTGGAACGCATCCTTGTTGAAGTGATTGGATGGGCCGCCGCAGTTATGATTTTGGCGGCCTATATCCTCTTGTCGATGGGGCGGTTGGAAGCGCGCGGCCGCCCATACCAATGGATGAATATTTTGGGTGCGGCGGGTTTTGTTGTCAATTCGGGCTATAATGGGGCCATCCCATCTGCCGTCCTCAACATCATCTGGGCGGGGATCGGCGCGCTCACCCTGTGGCAGATACGCGCATCGGTGGGGGCAAAGGCGGAATAGGTTTTAGCCGGGCCGGCCATCTGCGCGCGGGGCGAGGTAGATGGCGACATTGCGCAGCACCCAGGGCAGCAGCGCAATCAGGAAAATGCCTGCCGATATCACCAGCCATGGGCCATTTTCAGCGTGGATGGCGGCGCCCACCCGCGCCAGCGCGGCGGCCTGCATGCCGACAAAGCCGATGGTGCCAACCAGCGGCAGCACCAATGGTCGCCCCGAATGGCCCTGCGTCACCCGCGTGACCATCGCGATAATCAGGCTCGATGCAAAACCGATGGTCAGCGCATGTTCGCTCGCCCGGCCGAGCGGCACGCCCCATGCGGTGAGTAGCGCCAGCCCATAGCCGATGGGCGCCCATGCAAAGCCGAGGATCAATACCCACAGGAGCGCGGGTGCCGAACCGCGTGGCCACCATTTATAGGTCATCCATGCGCTGAGTGCGGTCAACTGCCCCGCGCCCAGCATATGCGCTACATTATCGAAATGCACATGGGTCGCGCCATGGTCGGCGGGCATGGCGCTGCCAAAATGGGCGTAGACCATGCCCAGAACCAATATCGCGGTGCCGGTCCAATAGGCCGCAAGCAACCACATCGGCCGCCAGCGGACATAACCTGCCACAACATTGCCCGCGAAAAAGGGCAGCATGCGGTGGCACACGGTGAAAAAAATTGGGATGATAAAGCCCCAAAGCCCCAATTGATTGGCGAGCATGACATTGCCGTTCGCCGGGTCGTGGAGGAAGGACAGCATCAGCCCCTGCGCGAGCAGACCCACGGTGAGCGCGCCGAGCACCGACCAGCTGTGCCATGTCGGGCCGCGTCCTTCCCGCCGTTCGACAATCGCCAGCCGCCAGAGCCAGCCATAGGCCCATAGATTGGCGAGCAGGCCGCTGCAAAAGGCAGGTTTCAGCCAGAAATCACCCCCGGTGACGAGCGCGACTGTCGCGAATATCAGGCTCAACGCATAGAGCGCGGCAACCGGCGCATAGGCGGGCCGTTCCAGATCGGGAAAGCCCATCCAGCGTGGAAAAACGGTGAGGAGGAAACCAAAGAACAATGGTGGTATCGCCAGAAACAGCAACAAAGGTGCGTGGAGCAGGCTTTGCGGCACCATGCCCCCTGTTGGTGCAGGGGTGCTGAAATATAGGCCGGAAAGGACAGTCAGCCACCAGAGCATGCCCAGCGTGAGCGCCAGCGTGCCGACCAAAAACAGCGCCCGATGCGGCGCTGCCAAAACTACCCTTGCCTGCATTTTCCCCTCCGCAATATTTTTACCATCCACCATGTGCGCCGCCGACCGCGCCGATGACCGCTACCATTGATGCGGCGAGTGCAATGCGGTGCATTTTTTCCATCCGCGCGAAACGGGTGCCATCCGCAGTTTTAGCGGCCATTTTTTTGTGCAGGAAAAATGGCTCGATGACGAACAGCATCGTCGCAAAGCCCGCCCAGACAATGACCATCGCCCACATCCACCAAAACTGCGGCTGGATGAAACGGCCCCACATACTGGTACGCCAGACCATCCAGAACCCGCTTAGCCCGGCGATCAGCACCCAGATGCGTGCTTGGCCTGCAAATCCCTTTTCCAATGCGTGAAAGGCGTTCAGCCGGTCGCTATCTTTGGCTTGATGGCGGATGGCGGGCATGGCGACCAAGGTAACGAAACCGACCCCGCCAATCCACATAACCACCGCTGCGACATGTAGCGCGCGGGCAATCGCAAAATCATCCATAGGTTGCTCCACCATCGCCAAGGGTCAGGACCCGTTAATCGCGCGCCCGAGGTTCGAGGCAATTTTGTTCGTGGCAAGGAAGGAAGGCGCAGTAATATAGATATATTTCCAGACTTTCTGACGCAGCCACGGGTAAAATGGCCCGAACCCGCTAGCGGGCGTTGAAATGGCTTTGTCTGCGCGTGCGTGCGGCCTGAGACATGTCAACGCCTCGGGCGCGTGCTTATTGAGTCCTGACCCGATGCCTCGCTGATGCAACAACTTCTTTGATGCTGGTCAAACTTAACCGGTGGGATAGCGTGCGCGCCAATCATCGCGCGCCATTTCCCAATAGAGGGATTTGCGCGTGCTGCCGTCGGGGCGGGTGCTGACCCGCTGCCCCATCGGACGAAAGCCCGCATGGGTGATTAACC
>CAUJJQ010000232.1 GCA_963205285.1 Pseudomonadota bacterium
CCCCATCGCGCAGCGGACGGATCGCCTGAATCGAGTCAGGCGTCTTGCCCATCATCACTTTGGCGTCATTGCCCACCGCCTTTGTCGAGCGCACGCCGTTCAAGGTTTCGATGGCGACGACCGACGGTTCGTCGAGCACAATCCCCTTGCCACGGACATAAACCAGCGTGTTGGCTGTGCCGAGGTCGATGGCCATATCATTCGACGATATTTTGAATAATTTGCTGAAAAAGGACATGCAGGCTTCCCAAAATTGACTTTGCCGATACACGATAAGCGCCGCACAGTGCAGACCATGTGCAAGCGTTACGACATCGGGGCAAAAAGGCGTCTCGCCGTTGGCGGCGGACTGCGCTAGGACGCATCACATGTCAATACGGCGGCTCCCCGAAAATCTAGTGAATCGCATCGCAGCGGGTGAAGTGGTCGAACGACCGGCCAGTGCGATGAAGGAACTGGTCGAAAATGCGATTGATGCGGGTGCGCGGCGCATCCACATCCGCCTGTCGGGCGGCGGGATTGATGCGATTTTGGTGGAGGATGACGGCTGCGGCATCGCGCGCGATGAAATTGCCCTCGCCTTTGAACGCCACGCCACATCCAAACTGCCCGATGCGGCGATAGAGGCGGTAACGACGCTGGGTTTCAGGGGGGAGGCGCTCCCCTCCATCGCGTCGGTCGCGCAATTGACCCTCGAAAGCCGGACGGCAGCGGGGGATGGCTGGGCCGTCCACATCGACAATGGGCGGATGGCCACGGCACAGCCGGTCGCCATGACCCAGGGGACGCGGGTTGCCGTCAACGCCTTGTTTGAAAAAATCCCCGCGCGACGCAAATTTTTGCGCAGCCCGCGCGCGGAATATGCCGCCTGCCTCGATGCTGCTCGACGGCTCGCCATGGCGCGCGGTGACATCGGCTTTGTGTTCGAACATGATGGAAGGTCGATTTTTAACCTGCCAGCGGGGCAGGACAGGCTACACAGGGTCGCCGCGCTGACCGACCGCGCGCTCGCCGATAACAGCGTGGCGATTGAAATAATGCGCGGAACGATGCGGCTCAGCGGGGTTGCGGGGTTGCCCACTTTTCACCGTGGGATGGCCGACCACCAATATCTGTTCGTCAATGGCCGACCGGTGAAGGATAAATTGCTGTCAGGGGCGGTGCGCGGAGCCTATGCCGACATGCTGTCGCGGGATCGGCATGCGGTTGTCGCGCTGTTCCTCGACCTGCCGGGGGATGAGGTGGATGTGAATGTCCACCCCGCAAAGGCGGAGGTGCGTTTTCGTGACCCGCAATTTGTGCGTGGCCTGATTGTGGGCGGCCTGCGTGCCGCGCTCGATGCCGGGGGGAACCGCGCCGCCCAACCGGCGAGCGCGGCGGCGATGGCGCTCTGGAAAATTGAGGGGGGGCAAATTGAGGGGGGGCAAGTGCCGCCGTTCGCAGCAACGGGGGGCTATGCTCGAACGGCAAATTTTTTTGCCGCGCCCCAGCGCCGTTTTGACCAATTTAACGCGCTCGCCCCGCTCGCCGGACAGGCAGTAAGCGCGCCAACGGATGCGGGGGCGCTCGATGCGCCGCTGGGCATCGCGCGCGGACAAATCGGCGCGACCTATATTATTGCCGAAGCGACGGACGGGTTGGTGCTGGTTGACCAACATGCTGCGCATGAACGGCTGGTGCTCGAACGCTTGCGCCGGGATGCGTCGGGCAGCGGGGTTGCGGCGCAGCAATTATTGCTGGGCGATGTTGTGGAGATGGAGGAGGTGGCGTGCGACCGGCTGGAGGATGCAGCGCGCGATCTGGCCGTTTTTGGGCTGGAAATTGAACGTTTTGGCCCTGCCGCCATGCTGGTGCGTGCGACGCCAGCGCCGCTCGGCCATGTTGATTGCGCGCGGCTCCTGCGCGATATTGCCGATGATCTCGCCGCGCATGATGCGCCCCTGTCGCTCCCCGAACGGATTGAACATGTGGCGGCAACCTTTGCCTGTCACCATAGCGTGCGCGCCGGACGCGTGTTGAGCGCGGCTGAAATGAATGCGCTGTTGCGGGAGATGGAGGCAACACCCCATTCTGGCCAGTGCAACCATGGTCGCCCGACCTGGGTCAAACTGGATTTTGCCGATATTGAAAAATTATTCGCGCGGCGTTGAGCGCAGGGCGCTTCGCACCGCCGCAATGTAACTGCGCCCGACGGGGCAAATCTGCCCGCTGTATAGCCTGAGGATATAGGATGCGCCGTCGCGTTCCAATGCCGCGATGGCAGTATGCGCCACCCACCAGCGGCGATGACAGCGTAGACCCAGATCGGCACGAATGGCGGCAATCGCGGCGTTCAACCCCATGTGGATGAGCGCGTCCTTACCCGGCAAATGGACGCGCAAATAATGGTCCTGTGCCTCCAACGCCAAAATCTCGGTCACATGGGCGGGCAGCTTTGCGCGCAATTCGTCCGCATAGTCGGCGTGGGTGGGCTTGTCGGGCATGTGCTGCGCCGCATGGCGATCCTCGGCCAGCAACAACCAGATGATAATCGCCTGTATCACCGCGACGGACAGAAACAGCAATGGCATCTGCACCGGCGATATGGTGCGCCCCGGTCGAATGAGCGGGAGCAGCCATGCGACGAGCAAGGTCATGGGGATGGCCGAGCCGATAGTAATCGCCAATTTGCGTAGCCATAGCGGCTGTGACGCCCGCCATTTTTGTCGCAAAAACACGGCCACCAAATGCGCCGAGCCATATCCTGCCGCGACCATCGCCAGCCAAAAAACATAGCGCGCAACCGAGGTCATCGCCGCGATGGTGCCAAATGGCCCGGCAAACCCAATGGCCAGCCCCAGCAAGGCGATGGGGCCAATAGTCGCCATGGCGGTGCCGAATTTGGGAAGGTGGGTTGGCATATGCGCCGTTGGCGTAATATCGAACGGCGTTGGCGTAAAGCGACTTGTCGTGCAGCGCATTTTGGGGGGAAGGGGCCGCTCCTCCCCAATATGAAGGACGACGTTCATGAAGAAATTTGGGCAATCGCTCATCCTCGTATCCCCACTGGCCATTTTGGCTTTCACGGCACCGACGCAGGCGCAAAATGCCCCCAATAATGCGCCTGAGCTTAGCCTCTGCCCCGCAGCGGGCACGCCCATTCCGCCGCCGCCTGCCAGTGCCGACCTCGCCGGACAATGGGATTTTCTGATCGATGTGGCGGGCACCCCGTCGCGCGGTGTGCTCGCGCTCGGCCATATCGACGGCGCTTATGCCGGGGCGGCCAGCCCCCAAGCCACCAATACGGTGGCGGTGCGCCGCCTGACGATTAACGGACGTGACATTCAAATGGCGATTGCGTCGCGAACCGACGGCGATGTCCATTTTTCCGGCCAATTGGTTGGCAATGGCGGGCTGATGTGCGGCACCATGATCTATCATCAAGGACAGCGTTTTCGCATGGTCGCGGTGCAGCGGGCCAACAGCTATGTGCCAGCATCGCGCTAGACTGTCGCCTTAGAGCCTATTTTTCCGTGATTTCCGAGCCGTGAAATGTTCCATTTCACTCGAAATCACTCTAATCCCCCGCCACCTCCGGGTGGCGGACCCGGATTAACCCGTTGCCGATCAGGGTCATTACCACTTCATCATCCTGATTAAAGATGGTCGATTTGGAACGGGTCAACCCCATGTCGGGGCGCGAAGTTGATCGCCGTTTCGACAAAAGCTGGTTTTCAACCCTCAGCCGATCCCCGGGGTAGACGGGTTTGCGCCAGCGTATCTCATCAATCCCCGGCGATCCCAGCGATGCCATGGGGCGGCCATGCTGCATATTATCGACCAGCATCCGCATCGTCATAGCGGCGGTGTGCCAGCCGCTGGCGGACAGCCGCCCGAAATAGGTTTGCGCCGCCGCTTCGTCCGAGAGGTGAAAAGGTTGCGGGTCATATTTGGACGCAAATTCAATCACCTCCTCCCGCGTTACGGCGTAGTTGCCGTAACAGGTGACGCTGCCAACTTCCAAATCCTCATAATGAATTGGGTCGATCAATTGCTGTTCCCCCTTCATGCCAAGCGCAGCCCAAGCTGCCCCGACGCCACCTCTGCTGTGGCGCGGCGGGACAGGATATTGGTTGGGCTGGTTACCTTATCGACCACCATATAGTGCGTGCGCCAAACATCCCGGTTTACTTCGCAGACAACATAACCGCGTTGGTCGTTGCAGAATTTAACTTCGGGGTTGAGGGCGAGGAATTGCTGCGATCCGGGGCGCAGATCGCTGCCATCGCCGCCGCTGGATATGGATGTGGCGACAAATTCGCTGCCGACCACCCGGTCGCGCAGCACCAGATCCCCGGCGAAATTTTGATGCTCATCGCCGGTCAGAACCACGCAATTGCGCAAATTGCCGATCCGTCCCAACATCCGTTCGCGCGCCACTTCATATGCGGCCCATGAATCGAGGTTGAGGATTTTTTCCGGCTCCTCCGTCCGGCGACGGCGGTCAAGGCTCATCATCGTCACCTGTTGCGCCATCGCATACCATGCGGCGGGGGTGCGCAAATTGGCGTCGAGCCAGCTTTCCTGCGCGCGGCCCAGCACCTCTGTATCGCGGGCGAAAACGCCGGGGCAGGCGGGTTTGAAGCCGTCGCCGCAGGGCTGGTCACTGCGATATTGGCGGGTGTCGAGCAATTGCATCGACATCAGATCACCATAGCGAAGTTCGCGGTTCAGCGCGACCATGCCGTTCCTGGGCAACATCGACGCGCGCACCGGCATATGTTCATACCATGCCTGCATCGCTGCTGCCTTGCGCAGCATGAAGACATCGGCGCTGGGCGCTTCGGGGTTGTCGCCAGCGATGCCGAGCGCCCAATTATCGACGTTTGAATCCCAATCTTTGACCACTTCATGGTCATCAAAGCTCGACAAAAATGCATGGCGGCCCCGCGCCGCCTGCAAATCCATGTCCATCAGGCTCTGGCTATAGGCGATGCGATAATCATCCACATCGATCAGATTGCGATAGGCATGTTGGCGCACGGGGCGAAAGGGCAGGCCGCCCGCGAAGTAAAAATCGGCA
>CAUJJQ010000233.1 GCA_963205285.1 Pseudomonadota bacterium
GCCGTCATCACCCGGCCAAAATCCTCTGGCCGCGACCCTTCGATGGTTGTCGAACAGCCCAATTGGTTGAGCAAATGGCCAAAACCGTCAATATCGGCGAGGCGCGGCAGATTGCGCAGCGTCAATGGCTCGTCGGTCAGCAGCGCACAGGGCAAGAGGGTGAGCGCGCTGTTTTTCGCGCCGGAAATGGGGATACGACCGTTGAGCGGGTTGCCGCCGCGAATGACTATTTGATCCATCGCCGCGTCTTAGCGTTGTCGGACAATATTGCCTAGCAGATACGCGTCATTCCGCTTCGATTGTGCATTGCAACGGGTGCTGGTGCGCCCGTGCGCAATCGAGCACCTGCGTCACCTTTGTCTCCGCAATTTCGAGCGTGAAGACACCGCACACCCCCACCCCGCGCTGGTGGACATGCAGCATGACCTGCGTTGCCTGGTCGATGTCCATCTTGAAAAATCGCTGCAGGATCATGACGACGAATTCCATCGGCGTATAATCATCGTTGAGCATCAATACTTTGTAGAGCGATGGTTTTTTGGTTTTTGACCGCGTGCGGGTGGCAAGGCCGGTGCTGTTCCCTCCCCCGTTCCTGCCGTCGCCACTGCCGTCATCTGGCGGGCCATCGCCCGAACCCGACCAAGAAGCGCGCGTTGGGGCGGTAAGGGGAAAAACATCCAATATCATCGGGCAAAATATAGGGGACGGCTATGGGGGCTGGCAAGTGAGCTAACCCTATTTTATCGTCCCATTTTGCCCAAAGCAAAAGCCCGCCCCGCAAATGGGGACGGGCTTCGCTTGCGGCTTTGCACATGCCGGGCCGGGGAGAGAGGGGTGGCCCGTTTTCGCCCCTTACGAGGCGGCTGTGCGTTTCCTGATCCCGTTGGGAGGGAGGGGGGATCAGGCGGCCGACTTGAGCTTGGAAACAGCAAGCGCGATGCGGTTGCTGATCGGCTGGAAGGCATCATTGGCCAGCTTCACCGACAATTCGGTGGTCTTGGCACCATGCTTCACAACATTGTCGAGCGCGGTGCGCGACAGTTCGTTCTGCAGCGCGAAAAATTCAGCCGGGGTTTTGACCGCTGCATAGCGCTGGGCAGCATTGGTCGTGTCGTTGACCGACGCCTTGGCAAAGGCGACAAATTCCTGACCGATAACTTCAGCGCCCTTGGCGACAATCTTGGCCGATTCGACGAAGGCTTCGACATTGCCCTTCGAAAATTCGACGGCTTCCTTGGCAAAGGCCTGACCCTTTTCGCCAGCTTCCTTGGCACGAACCTGCATGTCGGCGACAAAGGCCTCGGTGCGGGTGCGGGCTTCACCGGCCAGCTTGGTGGCTTGTTCGGTCATCTGTGCGGTGGCTTCGTTCAACATGGTCTTACCCTTTGTAAAAGTGGTGGGCGCCGCCTTGGCAGCGTGGATGGTGGTTTTGGGGGCAGCAGCCTTTTTCGGCGCGGCCTTCTTAACGGCAATTTTCTTTGCCAGTTTCTTGGCTGGCTTTTTCACCAAAGCTGCCTTGGGGGCGGTTTTCGGTGCAGCCTTGGTTTCGACGCTCACGGCCTTGGGTGCTGCCTTCACGGCGGTATCCGCAGCGGGCTTGGCTGCTTTCACCGGCTTGGCCACAGCGGGCTTTGCCGCCTTGGGGGCAGCGGCAACCGGCACTTCTGCAGCGGCTGCGGCATAGGCACGTTCGGCATTATCTTCGACACGGGTTGCCATGATCGGCGCTCCATAAAATGCAAGCGAGCGATGCAGGTCACCGCTCATGTTGCAGTGCACAATAAGCGAAGCATGGGGCGATTGCAAGCATTTTTTGTGCAGCGCAACAAAATTGGCGCTGCCTAAGCTTTTGCGTGGGTTTTGGGCGCTATCGCAGCTTTACATAGCGACCGGGCGCATCCTCGATCGCCTTTAATTTGCCCTTGCCGGGGATGCGCGCACCCTTGGCCGCGACCATTGAGTCGCCATGCCCCTTGATCCAGTTGAGCCAGTCGCCCCACCAACTGCCCTTTGTCTCTTTCGCGCCTGCAACAAATTGGTCGAGCGTCTCGCACGGCGCGTCATTGACCCAATATTGGTATTTTTGCGCAGCGGGCGGGTTGACCACGCCCGCGATATGCCCCGACCCTGCCAGCACAAAGCGTTTGGGGCCGCGCAGATGGTGCATGATTTTCCAGACACTATTCGCAGGTGCAATATGATCTTCGCGTCCGGCCTGAATATAGGCTGGGGTCTCGATGCGTGTCAGGTCAATCGGCGTGCTGCCTGCATGCATTTGCCCGGGCACGACCAATTTATTGTCGCGATACAGGTCGCGCAAATAGCTTTGGTGCCATTTGGCGGGCAGGTTGGTGGTGTCGCCATTCCAATAGAGGAGGTCAAAGGGCGGATAATCATCCCCCATCAGATAATTATTGACGACATAATTCCAGATGAGATCGCGCCCGCGCAGCGAATTAAACGTCGCTGCCATATAGCGCCCGTCCAAAAACCCATCGCCGGACAATTGTTCGATCATCGCCAATTGCCGATCATCGACCATCAACAGCAAATCGCCGGCCTCTGAAAAATCGACCTGTGCGGTAAAAAATGTCGCGCTGGCGACGCACTGGGCGGCATCCTGCGTCGCAAGGATGGCGAGCGTTGCAGCCAGCGTCGTTCCGGCAACGCAATAGCCGATGGTGTGGACATTTTCGACCCCCAGCAGGTCGCGCACGGTTGCAATCGCGTCAATTTGCGCGGCGATATAATCATCCCAAACCACGTCGGCCATGCTGGCATCGGCTGATTTCCACGAAACGATGAAGGTCGAAATGCCCTGTTCCACTGCCCAGCGGATAAAGCTTTTCTGTGGGTTGAGGTCGAGGATATAGAAACGGTTGATCCACGGCGGGAATATGAGCAGCGGGGTTTCCAGCACATTGTCGCTGGTCGGCGCATAATGGATCAGCTGGAACAGGTCGGTTTCATAAATGACCTTGCCCGGCGTCACCGCGATATTTTCGCCCAGCGTGAATTTGCTTTTATCGACATGGGTCAATTGCCCCTGCCGCAAATCATGCAGCATATGTTCCAGCCCGCGGATCAGATTGTCGCCGCGCGTTTCGATGGTGCGTTGCAACACTTCGGGGTTGGTCAGCGCAAAATTGCTGGGGCTGGCCGCATCGACCAGATTCTGCGTCGCAAAGCGCCATTGCGCCTTGGACTTTTCATCCAGACCATCGACCTTATCGACATTGGCCAGCAAATGGTCGGCAATCACCGCATAGCTTTGGCGGATGAAGGCGAAAATGGGGTTGGCGCGCCACGCGTCGTTGGTAAAGCGCCGGTCCTTTTCGGGCGCATCGCTGGCACCGCCGCCGCTGGCAATACCCTGCCACATTGCCATATTCTGCTGCCAAAAGCTGCTGATCCCCGCCATCCATTGGTTGGGCAGCGCCGACATATCGGGGGCTGGCGTGCCCGACGGTAGCGCATTTTCCCAGATTTGTGTCCATTTGCTGGGGTCGGCCCATTGTTGCACCATCGATCGGCCCGCCGCCTCCCCCTCTGGCGAGAGCGCGAACTCGAGCAATAATTGCTGCGCCCGGCCAATTTGCTGCGTCCAGTGCTGCAAATCTTCCAATGTCGCATTTTGGCCAAAAGGGTTGTTGCCAAACGGGTTACTGGGGTCGCTGGGGCCGTTCATCGCCATGTCCTTGATTTTAATCTGCCAATCATGCGTCGCCCGCGCCCAATTGCCAAGCAGGATATGGCGAAATACTTGCAACTAAGCCTGCGCCCGCTTAGCGCTGCGGCCATGTCCCACGCACCTGCCCCAGCCCATATGGGTATCGACGGTTTTGATGCCGACGCCTTCATCGCCGCCACTTTGGCCGAAGATTTGGGGGATAAGGGCGATATTACCGGCAATGCCGTCATCCCGGCCGACGCGCGTTTCGACAGTGTCATGGACACCCGCGATGATGTGATTGTCGCGGGACTGCCGCTCGCCGCCGGGTTTTTTCGCGCGCTCGACCCTGATTGCCAGATAGAAATATTGGCTGAGGAAGGCGCGTTTGTGGCCGCCGGCGGGGATTTGATGCGCATTTCTGGCCGCGCGCGCGCGCTGCTCGCCGCTGAGCGGTCCGCGCTCAACAGCGTGCAGCATCTGACCGGCATTGCCACCATGACCCGCGCCTATGTTGATGCGATGGCTGGGGCTGAGGCCGGGGGTGATGCGCGGCTGCTCGACACGCGCAAGACCATCCCCGGGCTGCGGCGGCTGGAAAAATATGCAACGCGCATGGGCGGCGCGCAAAACCACCGCATGGGGCTGTGGGATGCGGCGATGATCAAGGATAATCATATTGCGGTCGCCGGCAGTGTCGAGCGCGCGGCGCGGTGCGCGGCGACGGCGGGGATAAAGCATATCATCGTCGAGGTGGATGATATTGCCCAGATCGAACCGGCATTGGCTGGCGGGGCGACGCATTTGCTGCTCGACAATATGGACGTCGCACGGTTGCGCGCGTGCGTCGCGCTGGTCGCCGGGCGCGTGCCGACAGAGGCTTCGGGCGGGGTGCGGCTCGACACCATCGCCGCCATCGCGGCCAGCGGCGTGGATTATGTCTCGGTCGGGCGGTTGACACAAAGCGCCCCTGCTGCCGACATCGGGCTTGACCATGTGGCGCAAAATGTTGCGCAATAATCGCAGGCTTGGCGGCGCGCTGCTGACGCTGGCGGCGCTCTCCATCAGCGGTTGTTCGCTGCCCGGTGCCAATGCGCAGGCGGATGGGCCGCAAGAGGGGCAGGGCGGGGTTGCCGCTGCCGACGCGCCGCAGCGCGCCTGCGGCCTACCCGCCGATTTTGCCATGCCGCACGCCGAAAACCCCGGTGCGGGCCAAGTGCGCCGCCGGACAATCGGTGGCTATACGCTGGCGCTCAGTTGGTCGCCCGGCGTCTGCGCGCGCGCCAACCGGGGGGATGGCGATGCCCCCGATGCAATCCAATGCGGGGCCGATGCGCCGGACTTTGGCTTTGTCCTCCATGGCCTGTGGCCAGAGGGGACGGCACCGCGCGACTGGCCGCAATATTGCGCGCCCGCACCCGTTATCGACCGTGCCACCAT
>CAUJJQ010000234.1 GCA_963205285.1 Pseudomonadota bacterium
CCCCCAATATCAGCCGAGTTGGGCGCACCCCGCCGCATGGGCGCCCTTCACCCTCATCACCAATCGCGACATGTGAACCCGCGAATCACGCAAAGATATCGCGCACA
This sequence comes from Pseudomonadota bacterium, assembly GCA_963205285.1. Lineage (GTDB taxonomy): Bacteria > Pseudomonadota > Alphaproteobacteria > Sphingomonadales > Sphingomonadaceae > Sphingopyxis. The sequence goes on from CAUJJQ010000234.1 coordinate 108, forward strand.
TCGCTGTCGCCGCGCCCCTTGGGGTCGGGGCCAAAACGGTTGCTGTGCGCCTTACCGTCCATGCACATAAAAACGAGCAGCGCGATACCAACGGGAGAGAAAAAGACTGTTCCGAAAAACAGCAAGATGCCAACCCACCCTTCGATATCCTGATCCTGCATGCGCCGCCATGTGACCGCCAGATTGGGGACGAACATCCCCAAATAAAAGAGAATCACCCCACCTAGCAGAAAGAAAATCCACACCGGATCATCCCCCGTCTCACTCGCCAGCATGAAGGGAATGCACGCTGCGAACATGACCAGCATCACCAGCCATTGGAACAATTGGAACATCCAATATTCCAGCCGGCGCGACCGGCCTGAAAAATCGGCATAGCGTTTTAAGGGCAGGAGCATCCATTCCATGCGCGTCCCCTCCCGTCAGGCAAAGGTGGCGCGGTCATCCGCCAATGGGTCGGGGCCATATTGATTGGGCCCCCGAGTCCCTTCGAGGCAAAAGAAGACCAGCAGGACCAAACCACCAAAGGGCACAAAGCTCAGCAGGTAAAACCAGCCTGACTTATCCTGATCATGCAGGCGGCGTATGGTCACTGCCAGACTGGGAATAAAGGTTGCCAATATCCACACTAGCAGCAGCGTAATGCCGATATAAAATCCGATGCCCGGCACCGGCTCAGCCCCTGTATATAGGACGCCCATCTGGTCGGCCTGCGCGCGCGCCGCAATCTCTGCCCATGGCACGCCAAGCATGATCATGGCGTAAAGCACCATCACCACGATCATCTGCAACAGCGTCCACATCCAATATTCCTTGCGCCGCGAACGGCCCGAAAAATCGGCATAGCGTTTGAACGGCAACAACATCATTTCCATGATTTTCCCCCACAAATTTTCGCGCGCCCGATATGCCACCCGCGTGCATGCACGGATAGGTTGATGCCAACAGAGCTACGCGAAGCGCAGGAAAAATCAATCTGCCTTGCGTTTCGCCTTTTTGCGTTCGTGCGGGTCGAGGTGAATTTTGCGGATGCGGATATTCTTGGGCGTCACTTCGACCATTTCATCATCGTCAATCCATGCAATCGCCTGTTCCAGCGTCGCACGGCGCGGCGGGGTCAGGCGGATGGCATCGTCCTTGCCGGTCGAACGAAAATTCGTCAGCTGTTTCGATTTCATCGGATTGACTTCCAGATCATCGGGCTTGGCATTTTCACCGATGATCATCCCTTCATAGAGAGCCTCACCCGGCGAGACGAACAGGATACCGCGATCTTCGAGCGGGCCAAGTGCATAGGCCACCGCTTCGCCAGTGCCGTTGGAAATCAGCACCCCGTTCTGGCGTCCGGCAATCGCCCCCTTGTGCGGGCCATAGCGTTCGAACAGGCGGTTCATAATCCCCGTGCCGCGCGTGTCGGACAGAAATTCGCCGTGATAGCCAATCAGCCCGCGCGATGGACCGCTAAAGCTGATCCGCGTCTTGCCACCGCCCGACGGGCGCATATCGGTCAGTTCCGCTTTGCGGATCTGCATTTTTTCTACAACTGTGCCCGAATATTCATCGTCCACATCGATGACGACGCTTTCATAAGGTTCGGTGCGCTTGCCGCCATCATCCTCACCAAACAACACGCGCGGGCGCGAAATGCCCAGTTCAAACCCTTCGCGGCGCATGGTTTCGATCAAGACGCCCAATTGCAATTCGCCGCGCCCCGCCACCTCAAAACTGTCCTTGTCCGCAGATTCGGTGATGCGGATGGCGACGTTGGATTCGGCTTCGCGCATCAACCGGTCACGGATCACCCGACTGGTAACCTTGTCACCCTCTCGCCCAGCAAAGGGGCTGTCGTTGACAGCAAATCGCATGGCGAGCGTCGGCGGGTCGATCGGCTGTGCGGTAATTGGTTCGGTAACGCTGGTGTCGGCGATGGTGTTAGCAACCGTCGCGACGGTCAGTCCGGCAAGACTGACAATGTCGCCCGCCTGTGCTTCATCCACAGGCACGCGCTCCAACCCGCGAAAGGCAAATAATTTGGACGCGCGCCCAACCTCTATCACCTTGCCATCGCCGCCCAGCGCATGGATCGGCTGGTTGATACGCAGCGTGCCCGCTTCGATTCGGCCGGTCAAAATACGGCCAAGGAAATTGTCGCGGTCGAGCAAGGTAACCAGCATCGCAAAGGGGGCGTCCGCCGCAACCTTGGGCTGGGGCACATGGCCGACTATGGTTTCAAAAAGCGGGTTCAAATCGCCCGAACGGGCGTCGGCATCATGGCTGGCATAGCCAGAACGGCCAGATGCATAAAGGATCGGGAAATCCAATTGTTCATCGCTGGCACCCAGCGCAAGGAACAGGTCAAACACTTCATCCAAAACTTCGGCGGCACGCGCATACGACCGGTCGACCTTGTTGACGACGACAATCGGGCGCAGCCCCAGCGCCAGCGCCTTGCCGGTAACAAATTTGGTCTGTGGCATTGGCCCTTCGGCGGCATCGACGAGCAGGATGACCCCATCGACCATCGACAAGATACGTTCCACCTCACCGCCAAAATCGGCGTGACCCGGCGTATCGACGATGTTGATGCGGGTCTCTTGCCACTCCACGCTGGTGCACTTAGCCAGAATCGTGATGCCGCGCTCTTTTTCGAGGTCATTCGAATCCATCGCCCGTTCTTCGACGCGCTGATTTTCGCGGAATGTGCCCGATTGGCGGAAAAGCTGGTCAACCAGCGTCGTTTTGCCATGATCGACGTGGGCGATAATGGCGATATTGCGCAATGCCATGCGTTAAAATCTTTGCAGATGGAGGGTGGGGAAATGTCGCGCGCCCCTAGCCCAATTGCTGCAATGCGGCAAGCAGCTTATGGGATGGCGGCAACCAGCCTTGCTATCGCATCCGCCGACAGCGCTGCCGCGCGGTGGAGGTTGGCCGAAAAATCGGCCCCGCCCGCCGCATCAGCATCAACGGTCGGTGCCTTTATCGCCCCCCAGGGAATCTGCGCGCGCGATGCGACCTGCGCCATCGCCGCTGTTTCCATGTCCACTATATCCGCGCCCGTCGCCGCGACGATTTGCGCGGCTGCATCCGCACAGCCAACGAAATTATCGCCGCTCGCCATGCGTGCATGGGCAAGGTTGCAGCCCGGATCCTCCATCGCGGTAAAAAATATCGGTTCGCCAGCACCAAAGGGCATGGTGCCGCTGCGATAATGGGTAAAGCCGCCAGTGTGGCGGGTGCCATAGCCATGGTGCACCGCGCTTTCGACCCAGAATATCTCGCCCTTGATATTGCTCAGCCGTCCGCACGTCCCCGCGAGCAGCAACAATTGCGGTGCAAGCATATGGATGAAGGTCGCACTCGCCGCTGCGCAATTGACCATGCCGATGCCGGTGGTGGCGATCGAAATATCATGCGCACCGACTCTGCCACGTCGCAGCCAATAGGGGCCGATGTGGCGCGTATCGGTGATGTCGGGAAAACAGGCGCTGGTTTCGTCTTCAAGCGCGGCGAGGAGGAGGATACTAGCCATCACCCGCCCGTCGCCGATTTTGCGACCGCTTGCAAGGTGGGACGCGCCGCGCCATGCAGCATGCCATGATCCAGCGTATAATTCCCGACCGCTTCATCTGGATTTTGATCGCCACTATAGCGCTGGCCAGCTTTTTGCCGGTGCGCGGACGCATGGTCGATGCCGCAAATCTGGCGGGTGGGGGGGCGGTTTTTGTCATTTTCCTGCTCCATGGCATCCGCCTGTCGCGTGGCGAGGTGTGGAGCGCGATTACCAATGCCCGTGTTCACGGGACTATCGCCGTCTTCATCTTTATCGTCATGCCGATCATCGGTATATTTTTGGAGCGGCTGGCGCAGGCATTTGGCCTGCCGCATATGGTGGCGCTCGGCTTTTTATTCTGTGGGGTTTTGCCAACCACGGTGCAGTCGGCAACCACCTACACCTCGCTCGCTCGCGGCAATGCCGCGATTTCGGTGGTGGCTAGCGCGATCAACAACCTCGCCGCCATTGCGCTAACGCCCTTGCTCTTTGCGCTGCTCGCGGGACATGGCGGCGGCGGCGGCCTGTCGGGCGGATTGCTCGTCAAAATCGCAACCATATTGCTGCTGCCCTTTGCGCTCGGGCAGGCGCTGCAACGCTGGACGCGCCCATGGGTGCTGGCGCGCGCGGCATTGGTGCGCAATATTGACCAGAGCGCGATTGCGATTGCTGTCTATGTCGCCTTTTCCGCCGCCGTTGTTGCCGGTCTGTGGCAGAGCATGGCAGGGAGCGATGTGCCATTTCTAACCCTGCTTTTGACGCTCAACCTCCTGCTCGCATTTGGTGGGGCGTGGTTGACGGGTGCTATGCTGCGAACCGACCGGTCAACGCGGATCGCAATATTATTTTGCGGAGCCCAGAAAAGCGTCGCGGTCGGCGCGCCGCTCGCCGCGTTGCTATTCCCGCCATCTGTGGCGGGGATGATATTGTTGCCGGTGTTATTCTACCATCTGTTGCAATTGATGTTGTCCGCATGGCTGGCAACCCATTTCGCCCAAGGGCAGACGCTCTAGACCGCCCTATCTGGCTGTATTATATTTATATAACAGCGGGGGCTTGCAGGCGGCCCGCTCCATCCCCATGATAGGGGAAAGCTTGGATTGAGAGGCGAAGTTTATGAGTGAAGGCGAAACCACCACCGCGACGGCCGCACCGACGATTACGCTGGAACCGCCCGCACCCGTGCCGGTGATTGCCCCTGAAAAGGCGGCAGGGCTTGTCAGCCTGTCCGACGATCAAAAAGGAAAGCTTGAAACGCGGGTGGACGGCTTTGTCGATGAACTTATCGCCATCGACGCCAACAGCCCCGAATTCGGGCAAAAGGTTGACCAGATCACCAATATGGGGCGCGCCGAAATTATGGCGGCATCCAGCCAGTCGAATCGCTTTCTCGACCGGCCGACCCGCGCGCTCAACGCAGATTCGACCGTCGGGGTAAATCTCGTCGCGCTGCGCCAGACGGTGGAGGATCTGGACCCCGGTAATCAGGGTATCACCAACCGCAAAAAATTGTTCGGCCTCATCCCCTATGGCGGCAATATGCGCAGCTATTTCAACAAATATGAAAGCGCGCAGGGCCATATTTCATCGATTTTGGACCGGCTGGCGAGCGGCAAGACCGAACTGATCAAGGACAATGCCGACATCGACGTCGAACGGCAGAATCTGTGGGCAGCGATGGGCAAGCTTGAACAAATGGCGCATATCGCCAAGGCTTTGGACGCGCGGCTGGAGGCAAAGGCTTTTGAACTCGACGCCACCGACCCCGCCAAGGCCAAGGCGATCCGCGACAGCGCGTTGTTTTACGTCCGCCAGCGCCATCAGGATATTTTGACGCAATTGGCGGTGAGCGCACAGGGGTATCTTGCGCTCGATCTGGTCAAAAAGAATAATGTCGAACTGGTAAAGGGTGTTGATCGCGCCAGCACCACGACAGTCAGCGCACTGCGCACCGCGGTTACCGTGGCGCTGGCCATGGCCAATCAGAAATTGGTACTGGGTCAGATCGACGCGCTGAACACCACCACGGCCAATATCATCGATTCCACCGGCGCGATGCTCAAGGAAAATACCGCGCGCATCCATGAACAGGCGGCGGGGTCCACTATTCCGCTCGAAACGCTGCAACGCGCCTTTCAAAATATTTATGACACGATGGATGCTGTGGATAATTACAAGGCCAAGGCGCTCGAAAACATGAAGGTGACAATCACCACCCTGTCGAGCGAGGTGGAAAAATCGCGCGGCTATATCGCCCGGGCGGAGGGGCAATCCAATGCGGCTGCCCAATTGTCCAGCGGCCCAAGCCCGCTTGCCGCACTGGAAGGGTAGGGTATTTTGAGCGAGGTTGACGAAACCATTGTCCGTGCGCGGGCCGCCATCGAACGGTCGCGCGCACGCGATGCGGGGCCAATGCTGCGCCGCACGACAAGCCGTGCGGAGGTGGAGCGCGCCAAGCGTTTCGTGCTGCTGCTCGGCGCAGGTTTCGCCGCGATCATCGGCCTTTTCATCGTCTGGAGCATGGTAATCGGCCCCATAAAGGCCATCGGTATATTGTTGTTGCTTATCGCGGCCGCCGCGGTCTTTTTCGGATCGGGGATTTTGGCGCGCGGCCGCCCTGTCGCTGTCGCGCAAATGCAGAGCGGGTCGCTCGCCGCCATTGTCGATAGCAGCGAGCGCTGGCTGATGCAGCAACGCCGATTGTTGCCGCCGCCGGCCCGCACGTTGGGCGATCAGATTGGCGCGCGCATCGCATCGCTCAGCCCGATGCTCGCCAACATCAGCGCCGATACGCATGAAGGGCGTGAACTTCGGCGGATTTTGGGGGATGAACTGCCCGACCTTGTCAGTCGGTATCAGGCGGTACCGGCCAATTTGCGCACCACCGACCGAAACGGGCGTGTCCCCGAACAGGATTTGGTCGATGGCATGACCCTGATTGACCAGCAGATTGACACGCTCTCTCGCGGGTTGGGCGCGGTCGAAATGGACAAATTGTCGAGCCAGAAACGATATCTGGAACTACGCTATCAGGACGATGAACAGGAATAGGCGGGTAGGTTACAAAAATCCGCGCACTTCGGCCATGAAACGGTCGAACTGGTCATGGTGGAGCCAATGGCCGGCATCGGCAAATTCGACGACATGAGCGTTTTGGAAATGATCGATCCGACCATCTTTGGCCGGATTGGCAAACCAGCTGTTTGCGCCATAGAGCAGCAGGCTGGAACAGCTGATCGCCGCCCATAATTCGGCCAATTGCCCTTCTGACAAATCAAATTCCGGCCAGACGTTCAGATAATTGTCGAACTTCCAACTATAACTGCCATCCTCATTCCGGCTGACGCCATGGATGGTGAGGTGGCGGGCCTGTTCATCGGTCAGATAGCCATTTTCGGTCTGCATCCGCGCCAACGCCGCCTCTATACTGGGGTATCGTTTGACATGCCGCCCCGCAGCCTCGCGCTTTGCCCCTATCCATTTGCGCAGCCGTGCCGCCGTCCCCACCGCTTCACGTTCGGCACGCTTCATCGGGTTGGGACCAATCCCTTCGATGCAGACGAATTTGGCGACCATGTCGGGGTAAAGCCCGCAATATCGCGTGGTAACAAACCCGCCCAGACTATGCGCGATGATGGTGACGGGCGCGGTGTCCAATTGGTGGACGAACTGGGCAAAATCATAAACCAGCGCGCTCATGTCATAATTGCCGTCGGCAGCCCAGGCGCTGTCGCCGTGCCCGCGCATATCGGGACACAGCACATGCCAGTCGCGCGATAATTCAGCCGCGACCCAGTCCCAACTGCGGCAATGGTCGCGTCCCCCATGTTGCAGGATGAGCGGCGGCGCCCCTTCATTACCCCAATCGACATAGTGGAGGCGCAATCGCTGCGATGTAAACCAGCGCGAAGTCGGGCCAGCAAAATCAGGCATGCGCCAATTCCTTTGCCGCGCGCGCGGCAGCGCCGATGGCAGCGACATCGGGCGCGCCCTGCCCCACCAGCCAACTCCCGCCGACGCATAGCACCTGATCAATCGCCAGCCAGTCGGCTGCGCTTGCCTGAGTTACCCCACCAGTCGGACAAAAATGCACCTGGCCAAAGGGGCCGCACAGCGCCTTTAGCGCCTTGATGCCGCCGATCGCCTCAGCCGGGAAAAATTTGAAATGCCGCAGCCCCAAATCCATCCCACGCATGATGTCGCCCGCATTGGCGACGCCGGGCAAAAAGGGGATGGTCGATTTGACGGCCGCCTGCCCCAGCGCATCGGTAAGGCCGGGGGCAACGATGAATTCAGCGCCGGCATGGATGGCAGCGGCCAGATCTGTCGGGTTGCAGACGGTGCCCGCGCCAACCAATGCACCGGGCACTTTGCGCATTTCACCGATGACGTCGAACGCGGCTGGCGTGCGCAGCGTGACTTCGAGCACGGAGAGGCCACCCGCGACCAACGCCTCTGCAATCTGGCGGGCATGCGCCACGTCGGCCACCGAAAGCACCGGAATGACCGGCGCCATGCGCATAATGTCGCCAATATTTCGCCGCATCACCGCCCCCTTAATCATGCCAGGCAACGCCGTGGCGCGATGCCAATGTACCCGCCGCCTCCGGCCCCCAACTGCCCGATGCATAGGGCAGTGGCATGGCAGCGTCGCCCGTCCAATTGCGACGGATTGCGTCAATCCAACGCCACTGCGCCTCCACCTCATCGCGCCGGACGAACAATGTCTGCGCCCCTTCGATAAGGTCGAGCAACAGCCGTTCATAGGCGATGCGTTTTTCCGGGCCGGCAAAGGCATCGGGCATCGAAATGTCGAGCGGCACTTCGCGCAATTCCACCCCGCCCCTGTCCAGCCCCGGCACCTTGGCCATCACCGACAGGCGGATATTTTCCTGTGGCTGGATGGATATTATCAGCCGGTTGGGGTGGCTTTGGGCACCCTGGAGTGCAAAAATGTCATGCGCTATCGGTTTGAACTGGATGACGATTTCTGTCTTGCGTTCGGGCAGCCGTTTACCGGTGCGCAGAAAAAATGGCACCCCTTTCCAGCGCATATTATCGATATGGGCACGCAGCGCGACAAAGGTTTCGGTATCGCTGGCGCGGCCCAGTTCCTCTGCATAGCCCTTTGCTTCCCCCGCACCGCGATATTGGCCGCGCACACAATCCGCTCCGGCCAATGGCCGCAGCGAGCGCAGCACCTTTACCTTTTCATCACGGATGGCGGTCGCATCAAATTGGGCGGGCGGTTCCATTGCCACCAATGCCAGCAATTGCAGCATATGGTTTTGCACCATGTCGCGCAGCGCGCCCGCGCCATCATAAAAATCAACTCGCCCTTCAAGGCCGACCGCTTCGGACACACTGATCTGCACATGGTCGATATAATGGGCGTTCCACAGCGGCGCAAAGAGCACATTGGCAAAACGCAGCGCGAGCAGATTTTGCACCGTCTCCTTGCCCAGATAATGGTCGATGCGGAAAATCCGATCCTCCGCGAACGCGCAGCCCACCGCATCGTTAATCGCTAGGCTGCTGGCAAAATCACTGCCGAGCGGCTTTTCAAGGCCGATACGGACATTTTCGCCCGTCAAGCCAGCACCCGCCAGTCCGGCAATTGTTGGCGCGAACAGGCTGGGCGCGGTGGAAAGGAAAATTGCCGTCCCCTTCTCCGGTGCAACCTTGGCAACCAGCGCGGCAAAGCCGTCCGGCGCGGATGCATCAAGCGGTTGATAGCTGAGCCGCGCCAAAAAGGCATCGCGCGCCGCCCTGTCCAGCGGGGGGTGGCGGGGAAAAGTATCAAGCGCATCGGCGGCAAATTGGCGATAGGCCGCATCATCATGCGGCGAACGCGCGGTGCCGATGATGCGCAGATTTTTGTCAATCAAACCGTCGGCCGACAGCGCGGCAAGGCTGGGGAGCAACATCCGCCGCGCCAGATCGCCCGTCGCACCAAACAGGATGAGCCGGTCTGCCACCCAAGCATCACCCGCCTGGCCATTCGCCCCTGATTTTGCCCCCGTCTTTGCCATCTGCGCCCCTTTTTCCTGCACCTTATGCCATCAGACTTTTGGACGCCTGTTCGCGGGTGTCGCGCGACAGATTTTCAGCGGCCAAAATCGCTTCCAGCGCGCCGCGCATCAAATTCGCCCGTTCGCCATCAAAACGTTTCCAGCGGCCAAAGGGCGCAACAAAGCGCGCCGCCGTTTGCGGATTTTTGGGGTCGAGCGCCAAAATCATGTCGCGCACCAGCGCATATCCCGCCCCGTCGCGCCGGTGAAATGCCGCCTGATTGGCAAGCAGGCCGCCATATAGCGCACGCACCCGATTGGGGTTGGCCAGGGTGAAATCAGCATGGCTGGCCAGCGCTGCGACCCGTTCCACCGTGTCGGTGCGCAGGCTGGTGGCCTGCACGCTGAACCATTTGTCGAGCGTCAGCGCGTCATTGCCATAACGCGCGTAAAAATCACCCAAAGCATCGACCCGCGCACCCGTTGTATCATCGCCATCTTCCAAATGACATAGGGTGGCGAGCGCCGCCATCCGGTCGCTCATACCATCGGCACCATGATATTGCGCCGCTGCGCGTGCGGCGACCCCGTCATCGCGCGCCGCCGCCAGCAACATCAACGCCAGCGCGCGCAGCTTGCGCTGTCCCTTGGCCGTGGGGGACAAATCCTCCGCCCGTGTGGCGCAACCATCGTGAACGGCACGCCATGCATCGCGGTGCGCGCCGCCAATGCCGGCCAGCAACGCGCGGCGCTGGGTGCGGATATTGTCCGGATCAATGATCGGCATCGCTTCGCCCAACATCGCTTCCAATGGCAGCATCGCAGCTTCGGCCACAAAGGCGGGGTCGTCCTGCCAATTTTCGATAAGGCTGCCGATCGCGCCGACCACTTCGTCATAGCTGGCCGCATCGCCGCCAATGCGGCGCAAAAGCACGTCCTGCATCAGCGCCTGCAGGGCTTCATAGCGGGCAAAGGGGTCATCATCGCGCGCTGCCAGCCAGCCAAGTTCGCCATCAACGCGCGCGACATTGGCGATGACCGGCGCGGTAAAGCCACGATTGAAACTCAGCATCGGGCGGCGTGCGAAATTGCCCAGCGCCACCTGTTGTTCAGCGCTGTCGAGCAGGATTAGCTGTTCTGCCCCCGGTGCGTTGGCTGCCGGGTCGTGGAGCGCGATGGCAAGGGGAATGACCATCGCTTGCTTGGTGTCTTGGCCGGGTGTCGCCGGTATCTGCTGGCTGAGGTGGAGTGTCGCCGCGCCGCTTTGCGCATCATATTCCAAGCGCGCGGCAACATGCGGAGTGCCCGCCTGACTATACCAGAGGCGGAATTGCGACAGGTCCAACCCCGCCCCATCCTCCACCGCCGCGATGAAATCATCGCAGGTTGCCGCTTGCCCATCATGGCGGTCAAAATAAAGGTCGGTGGCGGCGCGAAACCGCTCTGGCCCCGCCATCCGGGCCATCATGCGGATAACCTCTGCCCCCTTGTTATAGACCGTCGCAGTATAGAAATTGGATATTTCCTGATAGCTGTCGGGACGGATCGGGTGCGCCAGCGGCCCGGAATCTTCGGGAAATTGCGCCGCACGCAACACGCGCACATCCTCTATCCGTTTAACCGACGGGCTGCCCATATCGGCAGAAAAGCTTTGATCGCGGAAAACAGTGAACCCTTCTTTCAGGCTCAACTGAAACCAGTCGCGACAGGTGACGCGGTTGCCCGACCAATTGTGGAAATATTCGTGCGCCACCACCCCTTCGACCCCGTCGAAATCCATGTCGGTGGCGGTGTCGGCATCTGCCAGAATATAGCGGGTGTTGAATATGTTCAGCCCCTTATTTTCCATCGCCCCCATGTTGAAATCGCTGACCGCGACGATGTTAAAGCAGGATAGATCATATTCGCGGCCATAAACGCGTTCATCCCATGCCATCGAATTTTGGAGCGCGCGCATCGCATGACCCGTGCGCCCCTCATCTCCCGCGCGCACCCAGATGGCAAGGTTGACCGCCTTGCCCGACATGGTGGTGAAATGGTCGCGCCGCGCCACCAATTGGCCGGCAACCAGCGCAAAGAGATAGGATGGTTTGGGCCATGGGTCATGCCATTGCGCAAAATGGCGGCCATCGCCCAAATCCCCCTCTGCCACCAATTCACCATTCGACAGCAAAATGGGGAAATCGGCCCGACTGCCCGCCATATACACGCGGTAAATGCTCATATTATCGGGACGGTCGATAAAGGGAATGATGCGGCGGAACCCTTGCGCCTCGCATTGGGTGGCAAGCAATCCGCCCGATGCATAAAGCCCCATCAACTGACTATTCTGGTCGGGGTGGATGGTTGTTTCAACGCGCAACAATGGCTGGTCACTGCCCGTCGGCACCAAGATTTCAATCTGGTCGCCGACCGTCCGCCACGGTGTTTCCACTCCATCGATCCACAGGCGGGTTGGCAGCGTGCCATCCACATCCAGCCGGATTGGCCGGTCATGCGCGCCATTGCGACGGCAATGAAGGTCGCCTGTCACCTCTGTTGCGGCAAGGCCAAGGTCGAAATGGAGCGCAACCTCTGCCACCAGCCAGTCGGCAGGGGCATAATCACCGCGATGGATGGTGGGGTTGGCGGGCATATCTTGGGGGTGCATATCGGCCATGGGCGTGGCTTAAGCGAGCAAGGCTAAGAGCGCAATGCAGACCAATTATTGCGCCCGCCGTGCTTTCGCTTTGCGCGCGCGCGCTTTATGCGCTGACCCATGTCGCACCTCCTCGTCTTTGGCCCCGGATATTGCGCCCGCCATTTTACGCGGCGGTTGGAAGCGCGCGGCTGGCAGGTGACGCGGGTCGCACGCAGCAACGGCGATGTCGATTTTGCCGACCGCGCCGCCGTTACCACAGCCATGCGCGCAGCAACCCACATCCTCGCCAGCGTGCCGCCCGACGCCGCAA